>NZ_JBHNPV010000074.1:0-67614 GCF_059082735.1 Actinotignum sp. usb-actsch-rep-73
TCAGCCTCCACATCACCAGACCACCGCTTCTCAACATCAATCGACGTGGGAGGTTCGTTAACGATCTCGACCTCGATCGTCTTTGTGTCTTTGTTTTCCGTCACTACTGCGCCGTGAGACATGTAGCCATCGACGTCATGTTCGACGAAGGTCAGCGGGATCTTCTCGCCTGTCGCGGCGCCAATAAGGGTACTTGGATCGGGATAGTTGGCTAGCTCAGCCTTCCAACCATTCTCCTTTGTGAGCTTGATGGTCTCAAGTACCTTGTCCCCCAGCTTCACGTCCACCGAAATGCTCTCGGGGCGATCCTTGGGATCATCATTAGCCCACTTCTTTTCCAACTTCAGTTCCCACGGTTCAGGTTCGCCGAAGGTCAAAGTACCGTTGTTTGCGATACCTCCACCCGACATTCCTGTGCCGGTGGCTACGTTATCGGTGATCTTCACAGTCGCAAGAGTCTCTGCAATCGCCTTAGCGTCCTTAGTTGGCACCGACTTGAAGGCAATGTTGTTAGTAACTGTTTCGTTTGGTTTGATGGCAGTGTTGTCCCCATCAGCTGAGTAGCGTGGGACCTGGCTTTCAGCGGACCAGTTACTGTGAATATTGTATATGGAACCGTCCTGGAACCAAGCGCGGGGGCTTCCGCCGAGCATACGCTCAGTAACCTCGACCGCATGGCCCGCTACTGGCTTATCGAATTCGTGTTTGATAATGCTGGCGAAATCATCACCGGCACCGGCGAGTGTCCCCTTGACGACGTTAGGAGCCTCGTTATCAAAAATCGCTACGCCGCGCGTCACGTGCATAACGGTGGAACCCGTGGGGCAATTCCACACGCCACCACCTTGAGCGCTTGCAGGATGGTTACCAGCGCCTATCACGAAAACATCCTTGATTTTATTACCGCGTATAAGGCCGTTATAAATCGTCACCTCGGCCTTGGTGTCGTTGTACATCGCCCCGCCACCCCAAAAGCCTTGCGAGGTGTTGTCGCTCAGAATTGCAGCGTGGATCTCGGCTTTTGTAGTTCCACCGAACGAGATGCCTCCACCGGATTTTGCGGCCGTGTTAGAAGTAATGTCTGCGCCAGATATTTCAACCTTGGTATCATCCGCACTGATTGCCCCGCCGAAACCAGTGGATACGTTCTCTGTGAACGTTGCACCGCTGATGTCCAGCGTTCCTCCACTTTGATACAGGCCACCACCTTCACCTTTATACTCCCCGTTGTTGTTGCCTTGAACAACGACTCCACCTGATAGCGAAACATCACTATTGACAAAGGCAAGACCCGCACCTAACTCTGTGGTGTTCTCCTTAACGGTTCCTCCAGCGATATTCGCTGAGGTTCCCTCACCGTAAACCGCACCCCCGTAGCCATAGGACCGGGGGTGGCTGACAACGTTCCCGGTTAGTGTTCCACCCGTCATCTCGAAGGTTGGATGTCCACCGTCTCTGGCCCATAGGCCAATCGCGCCGCCGTAGCGCAACCCGTGGTTGCCGCTAAGCGTTCCACCCTCTACTCGCACGGTGCCGTTGTAGGCGGTGATTGGAGAGTATTTTTCTTTTTCTACCCCCGCCGGGAGAAGTTTGCCGGACTCATCCGAAACGTTGTTGCCAGAAAACTCAGCGTCTCCACTGATCGTCAGCGTTCCGCCATTAACAAAAACGACCGGGCCGGTTACCGCAGTGTCGCAGATCGCGCCGCCCACAAGGTTCATATCGCCCGCAACGCTAAACTGCGCGTTGGTGAAAGTCGGACCGGATAGGGTGAGCGTTCCACCCTCTTCTACCGAGAACAGCGGGGATCTCTTTCCGCTGATCTTTCCACTACCCGTGAAGGTGACTTGTTTCCCCGCGGGCACAACCAGCGGCTGAGCACCGTCCTCTACGGTGATTTCTGATGCGATTGACAGTTCTGTTGACTCGCCGTCACCAAGACCCTCTACCGCCGTAATAATGTCGTCCCAAGAACTAATACCGGCTGCTTGAGCTACTCCCCCGGACAACCCGACTGTTGCCAGCACTGTGGCCAGCAAAATCCCGAATGACCGCACCCAAGGGCCCCTCATTATTTGCTCCTCTCATACGAGCGACCTCCGGTCTGCTCAACAACGGGCCAGATTACGCGCAACGTAACTTCGAGTCTTTCACATATGGGACTCAATTCCCAAGTCTTTTCGCGATCATTTGGCTTAGCGAGATTTCTTGTGTTTCCGGCCACTTTTCACGCCGGGCGACATGCCGGATCGTATCTGACGATCCCCGCTAGGTGTTGGCTCGCGTTGTGATTATTTTGTCTACACAAAGTAGTATCTTGTTTCTTCGCGATTCCTCTGACAGTATGGCTTTAGTCCTACTAAGCTCTCCGGCCATTTTCCGAGGCTCTTCTTGCGCTCTAAAGAAAGAAGAAAAGTGAAAAGCACAAAGCGTTACAGTTTTCTCCCCGCCTTGTGGGCAGCATGTCTAACAGTATTTCTAGTGGTGATGGGCACCGGCCTTCCTCCGGTTGCCGAGGCCGCGCCAGAATCCCCGGACCGGCAGGTCCTCAAGTGCTATGAAGAGGGTCGGGTTCTGTACTGTGAGCCGGACCGCTTAGAAGAACTCATTGCGCAGGCTGGAACTACTCCGACCAGGATTGAAATTGGTAACGGTACCGAGACTCTGCTGACGAAGACTATTGTCATTCCCGCTGGCGCAGACATTGAGCTAGTGGACGCAGACATATCTCCGTGGTCATCAGAAAGCAAGATTATTCGTGATGACGGTGATTTCACCGGCAGCCTACTGAAGGTTGAAAAGGGCGCAAAACTCACCCTCTCTGATGGCACCGGAAAAGGCGAGGGCATCACTATCGACTCGCGCGCACAATACGACAATGTTGTGACGGGCTCCAGCTTCTCACCCACAATTCTTGTGGAGGGCGAACTGGTGATGAACGCGGGCACCGTTACTGGTGCGCGGAAGCTGAGTGGCTTCTATCAAGGTGCTGTCACGGCGCAGGGCGAAGAATCTAAATTCATTATGAATGGTGGAACGATCACCGATAATCACCGCCTGAAAAACAACCCCGGAAGCGTTCAGCGTGGCGCAGGTAACGTTGCATTGAATTCCGGCGCCACGATGGTTATGAACGGTGGCGAGATCTCCAAGGGCGAAACAGATACATCGGCGGGCGCTTACGGTGAAGTAGGCGGAATTGGCGTCTTTAACGGTGCCCAACCTAACAATCAACGGTGGCAAAGTCACGCAAAACACGGGGTGGATTGGGAATATTAATGTGTTCTCCTGGATCTGGGATTGCCCAGCGCGTGATGAAGACACGACGTCAACGCGAGCAACGTTCGAATTCAATGACGGTGAGATCTCAGAAGGTGATGCAAGCTTTGGTGGCGGTGGCATAAACATCTTCGGAAATGCCGACGTCACGATGAACGGTGGCACCATCGAAAACAACCATGCGGGCAACGGCGGCGGCGTAAATGCTATGGACCTGTTCGTGTGGGGCGCGGCTGGCACTTGGCAGGAAGTTGCCGGGGACGGTTTCAACTGCACCAAGGCTAAATACGGCGAACCGAATACGGAAGCCTGGACCAAACTTTCCCCCGGCGGCTTCACTATGAATGGCGGTAGCATTATCGGCAACAGTGCTTCCCGCACAGGTGGCGGCGTAAACGTGGTTTCCAACGGTGTACACCTTAACGCAGGTACGATCGAGGGAAATACTGCTAGCCAACAGGGTGGCGGTATCTACGTTGCAACCAAGTCGTACACCGCCCATTTCAAGGACACCCTCATCACCAAGAACAGCGCAACCGACGGAGGCTGGGTTGCAGTCGGCGGCGGTGTTTGGCTCTGCCCCACAGGGAGCATGCTGATACACGTCACGAACGGCGTAGCGGTATTCGATAACGAATCCCCAACGACTGCTACCGATCATCACTGGGGCGATGACATTGCGCATGATGCCTATGGAGGCTCCACTTCCGCACGCATGCTTATCGATTCGCACATGCTAGGTGGCGGCGAACCTACCCTGTATAAGGATGGCGGATTCAATCAGCCTCGTTTCGATGCCGAGAATCCTGGTAAGAAGCAGGTGTTCGATGGTGAGGAGAGGGAATCCGACGAAACCAGTGATTATCGGACCTCGCTTCACAACGCGGGCCTCAAGACCATTACTGACCAGAACGCGAAGAATAACGCGAACTCCTGGGCAAGGTTGATTATCACGAAGAACCAGTCTCCGCGCGGTGGCGGTATTGGCTCAAACGGTGGACTTGAGTTTGGAACCCCAGAAAAGACCGAGGTAAAGGTTTCCAAGGCGTGGAAGGACTCTAAGGGCAACGACCTTGTTGACGAAGCTTCTAAGGTTGCTGTCAAGGTGCAGCTGGTGGGATCAGTTGGCGGTGAGAAGTTCTACATTGGCCAGCCGGCAGAGCTCAATGCTGACAACAAGTGGACGCATACGTTCAAGGACCTGCCCAAGACCAAGACCGTCAAAGGTGAGCAGGTAGAGGTCACGTACTCGGTTGAAGAGCAGGGCGTTGACGGAGCCAACACAGTTAAATTGGAGGGCACCGCGCAGGACGGCCTGAAGATCACTGCCCCACGAGCTATATCACCTGTAAACGTGCAGCTCCTGCAATCTACCGACGGCATTAACACGAGCCCCGTGGGTGATCCAGTAGTGCTAGATGAAACGAATGACTGGACACATACCTTCGAAGAACTACCAGCCACGAAGATCACTGGGGACGAGGCTTCCGGGAACACCGAGGAACTCAATATCTCCTACTCCGTCAAGGAGCTGGGCGTGAGCGGATTTACCATCAAGGTAGAAGGTGATACAGAGAAGGGCTTCACTGTCACGAACACCCAGGTACCTCAACCCACGCAGGTGGATGTGACCAAGGTGTGGAAGGACAATGAGGGTAACGATCTTGACGCGGGTTCAACGAAACCGGTTAAGGTCCAGCTGACCAGAACAATCAATGAGGAAACCAACCTGGTTGGTGACCCTGTCGAACTAAACGCTGAAAACGAATGGAAGCACACGTTCACAGATCTGCCTCGGTTCATGATCAGCGACGGCAAGCGCGCAAGAATCACTTACGCCGTTGAAGAGCTCCCCGTTGACGGCTTCACCTCTACGGTTTCGGGCAATGCGAAGGATGGCTTCACCATCACTAACGTGAAGAACCCGCCGACGGAGAAGCCACGCAAACCGATGCCACGCACTGGTGCTGAGATTGGCTCGGCTATTGTCCTCGCACTTGCCCTGCTTGGTGGCGGCGTAGTGCTCGTAAGGCGCAACCGGGAATAACACACCACATGCGTCGCCCAATAAACCGGGTAGCGCATAGCCCGTAATAGTTTGGCCGGCCACTTCAAGTGAAGTGACCGGCCAAACTCATTTAAGGAACGTTGCGCATAATCTTTGCTCTACTCCCCGTACAGCGCAAGGCTCGGCAGTACCGTGACGGCGCGTAATGGAAGCAGGCTCGCCTAGAGCTCGGCTAGACCGGCCTCGTAGGCAATCACATACCCGCGAAGGTCTTGGGGAAGGTATTCGAGGGCGGTATCGGACATCAATCGCATTTGGGGATCTACTCCCCCGTTGTGCTTGTAATACGCCCAGGCGATCGAACCGGTGATGGCCCCCATGGTGTCGGAGTCACCACCCAGCCAGATGGTGTTTCGGATTGCCTGCTCAAAGCTTTCCGATTCGAGGAACGCCTGGATCGCCTGCGGCACGGTTTCCTGGCAGGATTCGTAAAATCCGTAGGTGGGTTTGATTTGTTCGATGGTGAAGTCGAGGTCGTAGAAGTTTTCGCGAATGTAGCCTGCTATCTCCTGCTGTGTTTTACCTGTTTGCGCTAGGTAGATCGCGGCAGCTACAGCCTGCGCGCCTTTAATCCCTTCGGGATGATTGTGTGTGACTTCCGCACTGGCCTTCGCTAAATACAAAGCCTCTTCAAGGCTGGTGGCAAGTTCTGCCGCTGGACACACCCGCATCGCACTACCGTTGCCCCACGAGTTGTAAGGCTCTGGATTCTCTTCGCCTAGCCACATCCCAAAACTGCCGCCGTATGCGCCTTTCGGGTCTGGAAACCTGCGCCCCATCGTTTGCATGTGCGATACGAGGATGTCGTGCAGGTTCTGCTCCGATCTGGTTCGCTCATCGAGTGCCTGGTAGTCCTTGATGGCCATGGCAACCGCGATGGTCATCAAGGAGTCATCGGTGAAGTCCGCTGCTTGAGGAAACAGCTCAAAGTCGTAGGTATCAACGGGCTGGAACTCATAGTCTGAGCCCACAATGTCACCAATAATCGCGCCAATCATCCTCTGCTCCCTGTTCAACTATTGTTGCCGCGGATAGGCATTCTGCATCCAGCTTCGGCAACTATCTTTCGCTTTGCAATCCACTCTATTTCTTTAGGGACGGCGTTAAACCAGAAATCGCTTTACAGCAAGTTGAATCGGCCTAGGCGGTTCTATAAACTCGAGATCGGATCCTAACCCAGTTCGGCTGGGCACCTTGAAAACTAAGGAGACAATTTGTCAGATCCAGCGGCTCTTGAAACCTCTTCAGGTATCGATCAACAGGGCATTGATCTCGTGCCACCACATCGTCGGCACGGAAAAGCTATCGACTTATTCTTCCTCTGGGCCGGCACAACCACGAACATCTTCACCGTCTCTTACGGCGCGCTGCTGGTGATTCTTTTCGGCCTCAGTTTCTGGCAGGCTATCGTGGCGATCGTCGTCGGCAACCTCATCGCCTACCCGCTGTTGGCGCTGGCCTCGTTGCAGGGCCCCAAGACCGGCACGACCAACATGACGATCAGCCGCTCTAGCCTGGGTCCTCGAGGCGGACGAGCAAATGGCCTGTTCTCGTGGCTGATGTTGCTCGGCTTCGAAGCTGCTGGTCTGGTGCTCGTTTATTACGCGATTGCCGCGCTACTAGGCATTTTCGGCATCGATATCTCGGGCGTTACGCAGGTCGCGGGCATCGTGGTGCTCGGCCTTATCCAAATGCTGCTGCCGCTGATCGGCTACAACTTCCTGATGGCAGCGCAGAAATTCGCCACGATCATTTTCGCCTGCGCGTTCGTAATCCTGGCAGTACTGATCCTGCCCAAGGTAAACATCGCGACGGGCGAGGTAGGCGCCGACATCAACGCGATGATCAGCGCGATCAGTCTAGTAGTGGTCTCCGGCGGCCTGAGTTGGGCATGCTCCGGCTCGAACTTCTCACGATATTTGCCCGAAGAAACCAGCCCGTTATCGGTTGGCACCTGGGCCGCGCTGGGCGGTTTCGTGCCGTACCTCTTGTTGCAGAGCCTAGGCGCCGCCATGGCTACGGTCGCAGTCGGCCCCGACGTTGACCTCTCCGACCCGCTAGCCGTTCCCGCGATCTTGCCTGCGGGGTTCTCTGTGCCGTTTCTACTTCTAGTGGGCTTCGGCCTGATGGTACAAAACGGCACCAACCTTTATTCGTCGTCACTTAACCTGCAGACCGCCGGCATCCCGGCAAAGCGCCCGGTGGTTGTCGTCACTGACTCGATCATTTGCATCTTGATCACTATCTTCGCGGTCGCCCAGTCGTCGTTCTACGCGCTGCTGAGCGCCTTCGTCGGTTCGCTGAGCGTCTGGCTAGCACCTTGGATCACGATCTATCTCGTCGATTGGGTCATGAGACGCGGCAATTACGATCTGGCTGGCTTGATGAACGACAAGGGCGGGGTCTACTGGGGCGTCGGGGGCGTGAAGCTGCCCGGATTCGTCTCGCTGATTGCCGGAATGATCGCTTCCGCGCTATTTGCCAACACCGGATATTTCATCGGCCCGATTGCAGCTGCGATCTCGCCGCAACACCCGGAATATGCCCCTGACTTGGCGATTCCCGCCGGGATAGTGGTCAGCGGCGTCCTGTTCATAGCACTCACAATCACCAATAAAAAGAAGAACTTAGGGATCGCGTGACCGCGCGCCCCTAAAGCGAAGGAGTAAAAATGCCTAACCGGCACGTAATGGATGTGGCCTACGGCAGGGCACATGCTGACAAAATCATCGAAAACGGCAAGCTGGTTAATGTCCTAACTGGCGAGATCTATCCAGCAGACGTGGCCATCGCGGACGGCCGTGTGGCTGCCGTCGGCGATGTGTCTGTGCAGAAGGGCCCCAATACCGAGATCATCGACGCCGAGGGCCGCTACCTGACCCCGGGTTTGATCGACGGCCACTTGCACATCGAGTGCTCGAAGCTCTCTGTGACGATGCTCGCCGACATGGTCGCACGTTATGGCACCACCTCGGTCATCTCCGGACTCGATCAGGTGTTGGTCGCCGCAGGCATTGACGGCGTCAAGGAGTTCCTGGCGGAGGCCGCCGACTCGTCGGTACACGTCTGGTGGGGAGCACCGGCTAAGGCGCCCTACACCATCCCCGAGTCCAACGTCGGTTATGCGTTCAAGGCCGAAGACCACAAGATAGCCCAGGAGCTGCCCGAGTGCGTCGGCCTCTGGGAGACGGTTCAGGAGATGGTTGAGGACGGCGACGAGGACGTTCTGGCCGCGATGGACATGGCGGAGAAGAACCGACTGCACGCCTTCGGCTGCGCGCCTCTGGTGGACGCCCGCAGGGTGGCTGGATACGCCTCTTCCGGGGTCGTCCTATGTCACGAGTCTTACTCGCCTGAGGAAGAGCTGGAGAAGATGCGCAACGGCATCGACATCATCATCAGGGAGTCGACCGCGGCCCCGATGCTGCGCGAGAACATCAAGCTGGTCACCGAGATGGGCGCCCCGAGCGACCGTGTCGGTTTCTGCACCGATGACATAACCTCGAGCGATGTGCTTGGCCGTGGCCATCTCGACTACGTGGTTCGCCTGGCCATCGAGTGTGGCGTGACCCCGATGCAGGCAATTCAGATGGGCTCGATCAACACCGCTCGCATGTACAAGCTCGATCACAAGATCGGCTCGATCGCGCCCGGCCGCTTCGCCGACATCCTGTTCGTGGACGACCTGAATGACTTCCGACCCGCACGCGTGATGACCGCTGGCCGCATCGTCGCCGAGAACGGCAAGTCGGTCGTAGCTCCGGTGGCGCCCGAGCGCACCTCGGTTGTGACCGACACCTTCAAGCTGAAGGAAGTGGACGCAAGCCGCATCAAGGTCGAGGCCGAGGGCTCCAAAGCAGTCGTTCAGGCGATAGTGCTCAGCAAGGACGTGGCCTTCCGCCGTCCCGGCGCGGAGATCGAGCTGGACATCGTCGACGGCGTGGTTCAGCCCTGCACCGAAAAGGACGCAATCATGGTTGCCGTCGCCGAGCGCTACGGCAAGACCGACAACCTGCCGGTTGCCTTCATCAACGGTTTCGGTATCAAGAAGGGTGCGATCGCGACCTCCAACTCGCCAGATGACAACAACGTCGTGGTGGCCGGAACCAATGCGGCAGACATGGCCCTCGCCATCAACGAGGTGACTAGGCTTGGAGGTGGCCAGGTGGCTGTTGCCGATGGCGAGGTCATCGGCAGGTTGCCACTGCCGGTAGCCGGCATCGTAGCTGACATTCCAGCTGAGGAGATGGCCGCTGCCGAACAGGAGATGGATCGCATCGCCCGCGAGGAGTTGGGCAGCGATCTGCCGTCGCCGTTCGGCCAGCTGTTGTTCCTGTCGATCACCGCAATCCCGGAGTGGGCGATCACCGATCTGGGCCTGATCGACTGCGTCAAGTTCGTCGTCACCGATCCTGTAATTTCCAGCAACTAGGACTCAAAGTGAAGATTTCACCCTTCGTTCAGAAACTGCCCAAGGTTGAGCTGCACCTACACATCGAGGGCACGCTCGAGCCGGAGCTGAAGTTCAAGCTCGCCGAGCGCAATGGCATCAAGCTCGCCGAGGAAACCCCCGACCAGGTTCGCGAATCATACGATTTCGACGATCTGGCGTCCTTCCTGGCTGCGTACTACGACGGCATGAACGTGCTGCTGACCGCCGAGGATTTTTACGACCTAGCCATGGCATACCTGAGCAAGGCAGCCGAGCAGAACGTGCGCTACGTGGAAATATTCTTCGACCCCCAGGCGCACACCTGCCGTGGCGTCTCGTTCCACACCGTCATCCATGGTCTGCACCGCGCCCAGGTCGAGGCCGAGAAGAAGTTGGGCATCAAGTCGGCTCTGATCATGTGCTTCCTGCGCGACTTCCAGGCCGAGTATGCGATGGCCACGCTGACCCAGGCCCTGGATTACAAGCACTGGATCATCGGCGTCGGGCTGGACTCCGACGAAACTGACAATGCGCCCGAGAAGTTCGCCGAGGTCTTCGCTCGCGCTCGCGAGGAGGGCTTCCTGCTGACTATGCACGCCGACGTCGACATTAAGAACTCGATCGAGCACATCCGCCAGCTGATCGAGGAGATCAAGGTTGACCGCATCGACCACGGCACTAACGTCATCGAGAACCCCGACTATGTGCAGTATCTGGTGGACAACAAGATCGGCCTGACCAGCTGCCCGATTTCCAACACCTGGGTTTCGGACGGCTCCAAGACTCAGCTGATCAAGCAGTTATCTGACAAGGGAATGAAGATCTGCATCAATTCCGACGACCCTGCATACTTCGGCGGCTACATCGGCGAGAATCTGCAGCTAGTTGCCGATGAGTTGGACGCAGATGAGGACTTCCTCAAGCAGCTCTGCCTGAATGCGGTGGATATTTCGTGGGCCACCCCGACGCTCAAGAATCAGTTGCGGGAAGAGATTGCCGCCTGCTAAACCTTTCCAGCAACATAATTGGAGCCTTGGCTCAATGAAGCTGCTCCCCCGCACAGCGCGAAGCTCAACACCCCATCTACGTTATTAATAGCTAGCTTACGGATTGCCGCGGACGTACATCGTCTGCGCAATCCTCTCTAACAACACAATGCGCCCTTAGGTTGGGCTCACCTAAATTGTTCTAGTACTGTTGGCATCATGGACACAAATAAGAACGAACCCCGCCTTCCGCAAAGTGACCGGTCAACCCGTGTTGCGGCAGGCCATTGGGTGCTTGCCCGGGCAGGCAAGCGAGTTTTACGCCCGGGCGGATTGAAACTAACGAATCGAATGTTGGATGCGGCCGATCTATCTGGCAAGAAAGTGTTGGAATTCGCTCCGGGATTGGGACGTACGGCCACGCTCATGCTTGAGCGAGGAATCGCCTCCTACACGGGCGTGGATCAAGATCCAGATGCCACCGCACGAGTGCAGGCAATGGTGGGGCCGAGGGGCACAGTTGTCAATGCCAATGCGCAAGACACCGGCCTTGAGTCCGAATCAGCTCAGGTTGTGGTTGGTGAAGCGATGCTGACCATGCAAGGCGATAAAGGCAAGCGAGAGATCATCGCCGAAGCGTTCCGACTGCTTCAACCAGGCGGTTGCTATGCGATCCACGAACTTGGACTCACCCCTGACAGCATAGACGCGGCGCTTGCGGACCAGTTGCGACAGCGCCTAGCCCGCACGATTAGGGTTAATGCTCGCCCTCTTACTCGCGCTGAATGGTGCGGATTGTTAGAACAGTCGGGTTTTTGTATCGAATGGGTGGGGTATGAGCCGATGGCTTTACTGTCCCCACGTCGTAATCTAGCCGATGAAGGCATAGTCGGAGTTGCGCGAATTATGCGTAACGTTGCGCGTGACAAGGATTTGCGTCGCCGTATATTGGATATGCGCGCAACGTTCAACGAATACCGCGACAGTTTAACCGGCATCGCTATCGTCGCGCGCAAACCCACCGCTAGCCTGGAAGAAAAGGAGATGTGATGATGACTGAACTCAAACCATCATCAGCAGGCGCGCTGGGGTTTATTGAAAACCTTGCGCAGCACGTTGAGTATTGTGCGAACTCAACCACTTCTACAACGCTCATGCGCGCTGAGGGGGTGAACGTGGTGTTGTTCTCGTTCGACGAGGGAGAAGAACTATCCGAGCACACCGCCGCGATGCCGGTGATTGTTCAAGCCCTTGAAGGCGAAATCGAAATCAGCGGGGACGGTAAAACGGTGACGTTGCGTCCCGGCGGAATGGTGCATTTTCCTACGCGCCTACCACATGCGGTTAAAGCACTAACCAAAGCAAAAATGGTGCTTTACATGATGAGCCGACCACCGGCGAACTAAGTAATTCACGCCAATTCGCGCAGGAGCGGACCGGAACCGGTCCGCTCCTGCGCGTTGACTTTAGACAGTATTCACGTTGGTGGGAAAAGCACGTGGGTACTAAAAGTGGGCCCGGCCGGATTCGAACCGACGACATCTGCGGTGTAAACGCAGCGCTCTGACCAACTGAGCTACAGGCCCGTTACCCGCACACGCGCGGGAACAGTCGAAAGCATACTGGACTTGCGTTTCTCGCGCGAATCCCAGTGGCTCTTTGAGACTAAATCAACGACCCCGAGGACGAGCCGTCAAACGAATACCCGCCCAGTCATTACCAACCGAGGCAGCGGACGTGGAATGCAATCCCGCAACCTTCGCAGCTTCTTCAACATCAGCAACAGGAACGGTTCCAGCACGACCCGGCTTCGGGATAAAGACCCAGATCAAACCACCGTCATCAAGGTTCGACAGAGCATCAACCAGAAGGTCGGCAAGATCATCTTCTTCAGCATCATCTGCACGCCACCACACGATGGCACCGTCAACGACATCTCCGTAGTCCTCGTCGACGAGCTGTTCGCCCGTCTCGGATTCAATGGAGACGCGAATCTGCTGGTCAGCATCATCGTCGACGTAAAATTCTTGAACAATCTGTCCCGGTGTGAAACCGAGGCTCACCGCCATGATGAACAACCACCCTTCGGCGTGAGCGCACGGAGCGCTGAAGTATCTAACACCCTTTTATCGTATTGCACATCACTGCTGAAACTCCATTTGTCCACGCCGTGAAGACCAGCGGAAAGGTCGAGCACATCTTCCCGATGGCACAGCGTGCAATAATGAGGCATTACTCATGGGTCAGAAGTCCCTGTAGGGGTCGCATGAAGAGCCCGAACAGTGGACAATAGGAACAAGGTCACGAAGCCGTGCACCACCGTAAAAGCTAAGCAATACCAGAGGGGATTCGTGAGTCACTTGAGCGAAAACCATCCCGTTGTTAACGGCCTGATTAGCCAGGTTCCGGACAACGATCCGGCAGAGACCGCCGAATGGATTGAGTCGCTGTCCGGATTGATCGACGAAAAGGGTGGTCCGCGTGCCCGCTACATCCTGCTTCACATGCTGGATCAGGCACGCCACCAGGGCGTCCATGTTCCGCAGGAATACACGACTCCTTACGTCAACACCATCCCGGTGCACGAAGAGCCCTACTTCCCCGGTGACGAGGCCATGGAGCGCCAGTACCGCCGTTGGATCCGCTGGAACGCAGCCGTCCAGGTGACGCGCGCACAGCGCCCCGGCGTCAAGGTCGGCGGACACATCTCGTCCTACGCATCCGTTGCCACCCTGTACGAAGTTGGTTTAAACCACTTCTTCCGCGGTAAGGATCACCCGGGCGGTGGCGACCACGTCTTCTTCCAAGGCCATGCCTCTCCGGGCCCCTACGCACGTGCGTTCGTCGAAGGTCGTCTTTCCGAAGAAGAAATGGACGGCTTCCGTCAGCAGGCATCGACCGAACACGGTCTGCCCTCGTATCCGCACCCGCGCCAGCTCCCCGACTTCTGGGAGTACCCCACCGTCTCCCTGGGCCTCGGCCCGGCAGAAGCCATCTATCAGGCATGGTTCGACCGCTACCTGCACCTGCGTGGCATCAAGGACACGTCGCAACAGCACACCTGGGCATTCATCGGCGACGGTGAAATGGACGAGCCCGAATCGCGTGGCATGCTCCAGCTTGCCGCCCAGCAAGGCCTCGACAACCTGACCTTCGTCGTCAACTGCAACCTGCAGCGCCTCGACGGCCCGGTCCGCGGTAACGGCAAGATCATCCAGGAACTGGAAGCCTTCTTCAAGGGCGCCGGCTGGAACGTCATCAAGGTCATCTGGGGCCGTGGCTGGGATCAGCTGCTCGCCTCCGACAAGGACGACGCTCTTGTCCACGTCATGAACGACACGCTCGACGGCGACTACCAGACCTTCAAGGCCAACGACGGCGCATACGTTCGCGAGCACTTCTTCGGTCGCGACCCGCGCACCAAGGCCATGGTTCAGAACTGGACCGACGACCAGATCTGGGCACTGCAGCGCGGTGGCCACGACTACCGCAAGGTCTACGCCGCTTACAAGGCAGCGATGGAGCACACCGGCCAACCGACCGTCATTCTGGCGCATACCGTTAAGGGCTACGCTCTTGGTTCGCACTTCGCAGGTCGTAACTCAACCCACCAGATGAAGAAGCTGACGCTGGAAGATGCGAAGCAGCTACGAGATCGTCTACAGATTCCGATCACGGACGCAGAGCTCGAACGCGATCCCTACATGCCTCCGTACTACAAGCCGTCTGAGGACGATCCGGCACTCCTCTACATGAAGGAACGTCGCGAGAAGCTTGGCGGTTGGGTTCCCGAGCGTCGTGACGACCGTCAGCCGAAGCTACCACCGTTGCCGACCAAGCCGTTCGAGGGTCTGTCGAAGGGCTCCGGCCCACTCGAGGTCGCAACAACCATGGCACTCGTTCGCCTGTTCAAGGACCTCTTCAAGGACAAGCAGGTTGGCCGTTACTTCGTCCCGATCATTCCTGACGAAGCCCGTACCTTCGGCCTCGACGCGATCTTCCCGTCCGCAAAGATCTTCAACACGCACGGCCAGAATTACACGGCCGTTGACGCTGACATGATGCTCTCCTACAAGGAATCCGAGCAGGGTCAGGTTCTCCACACGGGCATCACCGAGGCCGGCTCCGCCGCTGCCTTCCAGGCTGTTGGCACCGCATACGCGACCCACAACCTGCCGATGGTTCCCGTTTACATCTTCTACTCGATGTTCGGTTTCCAGCGCACCGGCGACCAGTTCTGGGCTGCCGGCGACCAGATGGCGAAGGGCTTCGTCATCGGTGCAACCGCTGGTCGTACCACGCTCGCCGGCGAAGGCCTGCAGCACATGGATGGCAACTCACAGGTTCTGGCTTCCACCAACCGCGCGTTCGTCTCCTACGACCCGGCATACGCCTACGAACTCCGTTACATCATGGAGGACGGCCTGGCACGCATGTACGGTGAGAACGATGGTCGTGACCCGAACGTCATGTACTACATCACCGTCTACAACGAGCCGATTCACCAGCCTGCAGAGCCTCAGAACGTTGACGTTGAAGGTATCAAGAAGGGTATCTACAAGGTCGAGGATCACTCAGGCCAGGGTCACAAGGTCCAGCTACTCGCTTCCGGCGTGGGTGTGCCGTGGGCACGCGATGCCAAGCGCATGCTTGCTGAAGACTGGGGCGTTGACGCAGCCGTGTGGTCAGTTACCTCGTGGAACGAACTGCGACGCGACGGCCTGGATGCCGACGAGCACAACTTCCTCCACCCGGAGGAAGCACCGCGCACCGCGTACCTCACGCAGAAACTGGCCGGTTGCGAAGGTCCATTCATCGCAACCTCCGACTTCGACACACTGACCCAGGATCTGATCCGCCAGTGGGTGCCCGGCGAGTACCGTGTGCTCGGTGCCGACGGCTTCGGTATTTCCGACACCCGCCGTGCGGCACGTCGCTTCTTCCACATCGACGCTGAGTCGCTGGTCGTTCGCACCCTGCAGACTCTCGCCGATCAGGGCAAGATCGATCGTAGCGTCGTTGCTCAGGCAATTACGCGCTACGACCTGTTCAACTGCGGAATCGATTCTGTTGCAGACCAGGCACACTAAGACGAACTACTACCCTGACGCGGCGCTCAGTCGCCGCGTCAGGCCTCGTCAATAAGACAAACGAAAACTGCTGGGATGCTCACCCGAGTGTCCCAGCAGTTTTTTATGCGCCGAGCGTGCGACGCATATGAACGATTACTCTTCGTCCTCCAATTCCACGACCGACGGGTCGCCACCCGAGTAGTATCTCATGTCGCGGTACTTCGGGCGCAACAGGTTTTCAACGCTGAGCAGTTCATCCAGCGCAGCCTCGTCCAGAAGTCCCATTTCAAGAACAACCTCGCGAACGTTGCGACCACTACGCGCACACTCGCGACCAACCGCGTCACCGTTCGCGTGCCCGATCACCTCGTTAAGGTAGGTGACAATACCGATCGAGTTCAGGACATTGTTACGACAGACATCCTCGTTTGCCTCGATGCCGATGACGCAGAGCTCACGCAGGGTCCGTATCGCGTTCGTCAGCAGGTTGATGGACTCAAACAGAGTTTGGCCGATTACCGGCTCCATGACGTTCAGTTGCAACTGGCCAGCTTCAGCCGCGAAGGTCAGCGCCACATCGTTGCCCATCACCTTGAAGCACACCTGGTTCACGACCTCCGGGATCACCGGGTTCACCTTCGCCGGCATAATCGACGATCCGGCAGCGCGTTCAGGCAAGCGAATTTCACCCAAGCCCGCACGAGGTCCAGACGACAGAAGTCGCAGGTCATTGCAGATCTTCGATAGTTTAACCGCAAGACGTTTAATGGAGGCGTGCATCGACACGTAGGCACCAGTATCGGAGGTTGCTTCCAACAGGTTGTCCGCTCCCCTGATCGGCAATCCCGTGACCTCACGCAGGCAGTGAACGACGGTGTCCTGATATCCGTCAGGAGTATTCAGGCCAGTACCAATAGCGGTCGCGCCAAGGTTAACTTCCAGCAGTAGCGCCGAGTTGTTACGCAGACGCGGGATCTCTTCACCCAAGAGCACACTGAATGCTTCAAACTCTTTGCCTAGGCTCATAGGGACGGCATCCTGTAGCTGAGTGCGCCCCATCTTGATGACGTCGCGGAACTGCAAGCCCTTCGATGCGAAAGATTCGATCAAACGCTCAAGTTCATCCACCAGATCGTCGACCTTCTTGTACAAGCCCAAGCGGAAGCCGGTGGGATAGGCGTCGTTTGTCGACTGAGACTTGTTGACGTGATCATTCGGGTTGACGTACGCGTAGCGTCCCTTCGCGTACCCTAGGTGTTCCAGCGCAAGGTTAGCGACAACTTCGTTTGTATTCATATTGACGCTGGTGCCCGCACCACCTTGGAACACGTCGATCGGGAACTGATCCAAACAGCGCCCATCTTCCAGGATTTCGTCGCACGCCCAAATAATCGCATCGGCGATTGTGTCGCTCAGTGTCCCCAGCTTCCGGTTCGCCATTGCTGACGCTTTCTTGACGGCAACCATGCCACGGACAAATTCAGGTTCCTCAGCGATTGTCGAACCGGAGATCTGATAGTTCTCGATTGCGCGGAGCGTGTGAATACCCCAGTAAACCTCGAGCGGAACTTCTCGTGCGCCCAAGAGGTCTTCCTCGATACGCTTCGTTGCCCTCACCTGCGACTCCTTCGTCTGTCGTCTGTGGCTACGTGTGCTGAGCGATGCTTGTGAGCATACTCAGCTTCACTACTGTGTTGCGCTATCTATGGTGACGTAAATCTAGGACGAAAGTCCACGACTTGCCGAAACTACACAAAAGAAAAACCGTCTCATCACCTTTTCTTGACCGAAATCAAAGAAGATGAAAAGACGGTCCTCGAACGCGGTTTCACCTACACATGCCCGCAACACCGGAAAGCACATCGTCCACTGTCTCCCACGCTTCAACCTCAGTATCTCGAATCGATAGCTTCAACTCGTGTTCAATGCGTGCAACGATCGCGTACCTGACCAACGTATCGATATCCAGATCCTTTTTCAGCGTCAGGTCACCGCGCGCATCTTCGGGGGCAAGGTCGACAAATTCCAAGATGGCATCCATCGTCACCTCACGCGCGTGCTCAGTTTTAGGGGACGAGGCCTCCCCCGCTTCATTGATCGCACCGCCTGTTTCAGGGGAGATATCGGACTTCTCCCCTTCAGCGTTGAGCGTGTACCCGAGCAGGTCAGCGATCGAACCCACCGGTTAGCCGACCTTGGAATTCAGATAGCGAACCGGTGCGCCGGCACCGGCGTGACGGAAGGATTCCAGCTCATCGTCCCACGCTTGTCCGAGGGCAAGATCAAGGCCTTCGCGCAATTCCTCGTAATTCGTGGCGCTCTCAATGGCGGCACGAATACGGTCTTCAGGAACGACGACGTTTCCGACAGTGTCCATCTGCGAGTGGAAGATGCCGAGTGATGGAGTATGAGCCCAGCGACCACCGTCCGTGGAAGCCGTGGCTTCTTCGGTGACCTCGTAGCGCAGGTGTTCCCAGCCACGCAGAGCTGAGGCGAGGCGCGCACCCGAGTCGACCGGTCCGACCCACGAGAACTCGCAACGCACCATGCCGGGAGCAGCGTCTTGCGCGGTCCACTGAAGACGCACATCTTGACCGAGAGCCGTACCAACTGCCCATTCGATATGTGGGCACAGCGCGGGCGGTGTTGAATGCACGAAAAGTACACCGCGGGTGTATGTCCCTCTCAATGTGACCTCCATAGTCTTTGAGGATCGTCTTCCCCTACGCCCTCAACTAGCACTGCCACATCTCACAACGGTGTAATTTAACTGTAAACGCCGTCGCACCATATAGCAAGAGGGTGCGACGGCGTTGCAACGACTCGATCAGAAGTGTGAGTTACGAATGTCCCTCAAAGCCTTCTTACGAGTCTTACGATCCAGGCGATCAATGTAGATCATGCCATCCAAGTGATCGCACTCGTGCTGCAGGCAACGAGCCATCAGCTCTTCACCTTCAACAACGATCGTCTTACCGTCCAGGTTGATGCCTTCGACGCGCGCATACCACGCGCGTTCGGTCGGATACCAGAGATCAGGAACTGACAGGCACCCTTCATCACCGTCTTGGAATTCGTCAGCCGACAGTTCCACAATCTTCGGGTTGAGGACGTAGCCGATTTCGCCGTCAATGTTCCACGAGAACGCACGAAGACCGACACCGATCTGGTTGGCGGCAAGACCTGCGCGGCCTTCCATGTCAACACCTTCAAGCAGATCCTCGACCAGCAGCTTCACCGAAGCATCAATATCCGTGATCGGATCGCACTGGGTGCGCAGAATCGGATCGCCGATGATGCGAATATCGCGGATTGCCATCATTTGCCTCCAAGAATCTCAGCGTGAGCAGCCTTCAGAGCTTCAACGGCCTGCGCGAGTGGCATTTCGGTCTTTTCACCGGTGGCGCGCTGACGAACCTCGACCAGACCATCCTTCAGGCCACGGCCAACAACCAGAGCCAGTGGAATACCGATGAGCTCGGCGTCAGCGAACTTGACGCCAGCCGAGACCTTGCGACGATCATCGTAGAGGACGTCCATGCCGGCGGCTTCGAGTTCTTCAGCGAGGCCCTTGGCAGTGTCGAAGAGCTCATCGCCCTTACCGGTTGCCAGAACGTGCACGTCGAACGGTGCGATCTGAGCCGGCCACGCCAAACCCTTATCGTCGTGGTTCGACTCAGCGAGTGCTGCGAGCACGCGGGAAACGCCGATGCCGTACGAGCCCATGGTGACAACCTGGGACTTGCCGTTCTCGTCGAGAACCGTCAGGCCCAGAGCCTCCGCATACTTGCGACCAAGCTGGAAAATGTGGCCAATTTCGATGCCTCGTTCGAGGTGAAGCGAACCTGAACCGTCGGGAGCCTGATCGCCTTCGCGAACCTCGGCGGCCTCGATGGTGCCGTCGACTGCAAAATCGCGTCCCATAACCAGGTCGATCACATGGTGACGATCCTGGTTTGCGCCGGTCACCCAGGTGGTGCCCTCAACGACGCGAGGATCCACAAGATAGCGGACGGAACCGGTCGGGTTCCCGTCCTCGTCGGTTGTACGTGCCGGCGAGTTCGGTCCGATCACCTGCGGGCCAATGTAGCCACGGACCAGTTCGGGGTGGTCCTCGAAGTCCTTGTCGGTTGCCATTTCAACTTCGGCGGGTGCGACAGCTGCTTCGAGGCGCTTCATGTCGACCTCACGGTCACCGGGCAGGCCAATGACGAGCAGTTCACGCGAGCCGTCAGGCTGGGTCAGAACGACGACAACATTCTTCAACGTGTCAGCTGAGGTCCATGCACGACCGTCTTCACGCGGGTATTGTGCGTTCAGCAGATCAACGAGGGACTCAATGGTCGCACAATCCGGGGTCGGAACAACGCGAGCCGGACCCACGTTGGACGCATCGACCGGAGCCGGTGCCGACGTCGTCACTGCCTCAGCGTTTGCTGCATAACCACCGGGTGAACGAACGAAGGTGTCTTCGCCGATCGGGCTGGGGTGCAGGAATTCTTCCGAACGCGAGCCACCCATGGCGCCCGACATTGCGGACACGATGACGAATTCAAGACCAAGGCGATTGAAGATCCGCTGGTAGGTCTCGCGCTGCGCATTATAGGAAGCGTCCAGGCCCTCGTCGGTAAGATCGAAGGAATAGGCATCCTTCATGACGAATTCGCGACCTCGAATCAGGCCTGCACGCGGGCGAGCTTCGTCGCGATACTTCGTCTGAATCTGGTACAGGGTGGTCGGCAGATCCTTGTATGAGGAATACATGTCTTTCACCAGTAGGGTGAACATTTCCTCATGGGTGGGAGCCAGCAGGTAATCCCCCGCCTTGCGGTCGTTCAGCTTGAACAGCGTCGGACCGTATTCTTCCCAACGGTTCGTTGCCTTGTAGGGCTCTGCCGGGATCAGACCCGGGAAGTGAACTTCCTGAGCGCCCATGCGATCCATTTCTTCACGGACGATGCCTTCGACCTTGCGCAGAACGCGCAGGCCAAGAGGCAACCACGTGTAGATACCGGGGGCAGTGCGTCGGATGTAGCCGGCACGAACAAGGAGCTTGTGGGAATCGACCTCAGCGTCAGCTGGGTCTTCGCGCAAAGTGCGCACAAAGTATGACGATAGAGTTCTCAGCACGCCTTCAAGATTAGTGCACCACGTCAGTGGTGTGCACCTTGAGGTCATCGACGAGGCCGAGCTCCTCTTTTCTCACACATTGACGTTCAGGCTCTCACGCCCACGAAGCGCCTAGCCGTACGAGCATTGAGTTCTTTTTCGGCGACTTTAGGGTGTGTTCGGTAATAGTGCTCTGCTCGCCAGCCGGGGTACATCCATGTTGGCAGGCTCTGTCCACACATAATCCAGACAGCGATCAAGGGAACCAATGCAAAAAGGAAGATGACAATAGTGCGTTCGAACAGTGTCTCGTGGCCGATGATGGTCTGAGCACTGTAGGCACCGACTGCGATCCACAGGCACCCAACAACGGGCACAGCCGGCCAAATGATCGCTTGGATCTGAGGAATAACTGGAGTGGGGCTATACGGGAACAATCGTTCCATGGCAACGACGCGTGTACGACGAGTGAGACCAGCCCATACCCAGCACCAGCCAACAATGATGGTAAGGCCAGTTACTACGAGCATTGCTACGCCAGCCCACGGCGCCATATGTCCTCCTTTGGACCAGCCCGTCTAGCACAAACGATTTTGGCGAGCCACGACGGTTTCTCTAGTGTAACCGTCGAACGCGCCACGCGTCTGATTCAGAACGTTAGATGGACTCAGCTGCCTTACGGATGTCGCGAAGCATCATCATCGCCCCGTAGGTTTCAAGGGAAAGCAATCCGTAGAGCTTTGCCTTGTCAAGGTTGGTTCCGTCGCTGGTGTGACGTTCGCGCATATGGAGCATCGTGCGACCATTACCCAAGTCGAGCAGGGCAAGAACGCACGTTCCCATCTGATCGATTTCTTCACCCTCGGTTCCAGGCTTGGGAGCATTCAGGATGATGCACGATTCTTCCTCTTTAGCCTTTAGCAAGGATTCGTCTTCAAGAGCAGCTTCGATGATCGACCAGACAGTAGAAGCCGGAGCGTTAATTCGAACTGCTCGATCAACCTGAACGTCAGCGCGGGGCACAAGAAGATCACCGGGAAGTGAAATCAAGGCTTCTGAAGCGGTCAGACCCAGACGTTTCGGGAAACCGGTGGCGTACAGTGAGGCGCCGGTTGCAAGCAGTCCCAGACCGAAGGCACGTGATTTTTTCATTCTTTCAAGTCCTTTTCTTAGCGACCGACGGGAATAACTTCGACTTGACCATCCCCCTCAGTCAGACCCATTTCTTCAGCTAGCGCGTGTGCGCGAGCAATCAGAGTTTCAACGATCTGATCTTCGGGAACGGTGTCAACAACTTCACCGCGAATGAAGATCTGGCCCTTGCCGTTGCCCGACGCGACACCAAGGTCGGCTTCGCGAGCTTCACCAGGTCCGTTAACGACGCACCCCATGACGGCAACACGCAACGGAACGGTCAATTCCTTGAGACCTTCGGTGACGTTTTCTGCCAAGGTCCACACGTCAACTTGCGCGCGGCCACATGACGGGCATGAAACGATTTCAAGAGTGCGATCACGAAGCCCCATGTATTCAAGAAGCTTGGTGCCAACCTTGACTTCCTCGACCGGAGGCGCAGACAAGGACACGCGGATCGTGTCACCAATGCCTTCTGAAAGAAGAACCGAGAATGCGGACACCGACTTGATGGTGCCTTGGAATGCGGGACCGGCTTCGGTCACACCGAGGTGCAGTGGCCAGTCGCCCTTTTCCGACAGCTGGCGGTATGCCTCAACCATGGTGAGAACATCATGGTGCTTCACGGAGATCTTGAAGTCGTGGAAGTCATTTTCTTCGAACAGTGACGCTTCCCAGACTGCCGATTCAACGAGGGCCTCGGGAGTCGCCTTGCCGTACTTCTTCAGCAGACGAGGATCCAGCGAACCAGCATTCACGCCAATGCGCAAAGAAACACCGGCGTCGGATGCCGCCTTACAGATTTCTTTCACCTGGTCGTCGAACTTGCGGATGTTACCGGGGTTCACGCGGACAGCTCCACAGCCCGCATCAATGGCTGCAAACACGTACTTCGGGTTGAAGTGAATATCCGCGATAACGGGGATACGCGATTGCTGTGCGATGATCGCAAGCGCCTCAGCGTCCTTATCCGTCGGGCATGCGACACGAACGATGTCGCACCCTGCTGCGGTGAGCTCTGCAATCTGCTGCAAAGTTGCACCGATGTCGTGGGTTTTCGTTGTGGTCATCGACTGGACAGAAACGGGGGCGCCACCACCAACGCGAACATCTCCAACCATGATCGACCGCGTCTTCTTACGCGGGAACGGAGACGTCTTTACTGCGGGGATGCCTAAAGATATTTCACTCACGCGCTCATTATCTCCCACTTCGGCTGTTTCTTCTTAGCGCAAAGGTGTGGGAAAGGTTAATGAAGATATGTCACTGTCACCATTTAGTCTCTGCATTTCACTCAATGGACGCGAATTCAAGGGAGAAACATGGAAACCCGCGCTTTCACTTCACACCGGGCATCCGTTATCGGTGTTGGTACAAGGTAACTCGGAACTGACTGGGGTGATGTGAGTCCTCAAGCAGCTAAGGAGCTACTGGAGGTTAACACGCAGACGAGGTCGCAATCCACTGAAGGAGGGCAGCTTCGTCTTCATCTGTGGTGGACCACGAAATGACGAAACGAACCGCCACCGTGTCGGCGACCGGCGCCCATTTTTCGATAGCAAAACGCTCGCGCGCGTCCTCAGCCATTTCAAGCGGGAGAATCGGGAAGAGCTGGTTCGTCGGAGAATCCACCAGCATCTCAAAACCGGCGTCTTTGAATGCCTGTTCGATCCGCTGAGCGCGCTGGGTAGCCTCGCGCGTAATGCGAAGGTACAGACCGTCGGCGAACATCGTGCGGAACTGCGAGCCCAGGATCCAGCCCTTCGACGCCAGTCCGCCGTGGATCTTCATCATCGCACGCAGTGAGTAGTCAGCCTTTGACGCGTCGGGCAGGACGAGGGCTTCACCCATCATCATTCCGCACTTGGCGCCACCAATGGAGAACGCATCGGTCAGCGTTGCCAGGTCAGCGAAGGTCACGTCATTTGCTGACGACCCCATCGCATATCCCAAACGCGCGCCATCAACGTAAAGGCCAACGCCGAAGGAATGACAGATCTCAGAAATCGCAGTCAGTCGTTCGAGCGAATACAACGTTCCAAGCTCCGTGGGCTGGGAAATATAAACCAGGCCCGGCGCAGTCACATGCTCACGCACACCGCCGTCGCGCCATTCAAGAAGAGTCGCTTCGAGCTCACTTGGGTCCATCAGGCCATCATGCGAAGGAATCGTATGAACACGGTGCCCAGAATTTTCAATCGCACCGGCTTCGTGGGTAGCAATATGACCGTCAGCGGTGGCGATCACTGACTGCCACGGGCGCAAAAACAGGTCGATCGCAAGATCGTTAATCAGGGTTCCACCGGCCATGAAACGGACTGCTCCACCAGGAATACCGCACTGGTCGAGGATCAGCTTTTCAGCTTCATCGCAGATCGCATCCATTCCATAACCGGGGAACTTCTGCATTCCAAACGCCGTCAAATCGGCAAGAATCTGCGGGTGAGCAGTCGCGGAATAGTCGTTCGTAAAAACAGCCTTGGCCATTTCAACTCCAGTTCAACGCAATGAAAGCGGATCAACAATGTCAGCGATAACAAGCACGATGCTCATCACCGCCAATAATGCTCCCACAACCCAGGTCAGCGGTAATAATCGGGCGGTATCGACCGGGCCAGGATTCGGCTTTCCTCCCATGCGTGCCACTCCTCCGCGCACGCCTTCGTAGAGCGCACCAATGATGTGCCCACCATCGAGAGGCGGCAGAGGAATCAGATTGAAAACCGCCAACGCCATATTCAGCGAGGCCATCAGACTCAAAAGGAACGCAATCTGAGAACGCACATCCGCGACGCCACTGCCCGCAGAATCGCTGGTCACCTCACCAGCAATTCGTGACACTCCAACAATCGAAATCAAGCCTGACGAATCGCGTTCGCTTCCCGTCACCATCGACATCGTAACGTTCCACAGGGACTGTGGAATCTTCGTAATTGCACCCACCGTGCCCGTGAACATGTAGCGATATTCCTTGGCCGCATCCCACATCGAGGCCGCCGTATATTCATATCCGGCAGTCACGCCCACCACGTACGTGCCGTCATCCATCTTGCGCGGATATAACGAGGCCTCATGAAGGTCGCCATCGCGTTCAAAGGTCACCTGAAGAGGCTGTCCATTGGACGAGGTAATGGAGTCTCTAAAGGCAGACCAGTCATTCAAGTTCCGGCCATCAAGCGCGATGAGAGTGTCGCCCCCGGTCAGACCGGCCTCGTACGCCGGAGACGCAACGGTACCCGCATTCGTCTGAATTGTCGCAGACACATCCGCAAGCGTTAACGAGGCAGTGCGGAAACCAATGCCGACCATCGCAATAACGAGGAAAAGGAACGCAAGCAAGAAACTCATCGCGGGTCCAGCCGCCATAACAATTGCTTTCTTCCACCACGTCAGACACCAGAATGCACGGTGTGCACACCCTTCGGGCATTTCTTGGGCACTCTGGTGGCGGGCTTCTTCAGCAAGATCCCGCTGTCCCTTCGAATTCAGCGTGCGACGACCCGGCTTGGCAGGGGCGAACATGCCGAGGATACGCACGTAACCACCCAGCGGAATCGCGCGAAAAACAACCAACGTGCCTTTGACTTCACGCGACACAATCTTCGGACCAAAACCGATCGCATATTCACTGACGACCGCGCCGAATTTCTTCGCCGGAACAAGGTGGCCAAGCTCGTGAAGACCAACGGTGATGATAAAGCCGACGACAACGGCAAAGATCCCCGCCAGGTAGCTCATGAAGATCTACTCACCAGCGCATTCGCCTGCGCGCGCGCCCATTCTTCGACCCCAAGAATGTCATCCAACGTCGGGTCTGCAATACCATCGTGAGACTCAACAACCTTTGTCAAAGAATCGACAATGCCCAGCCACGGTAGTTTCTTGGCTAAAAACGCATCGACGAACACTTCATTCGCAGCGTTGTACACCGCTGCGTGCGTCGGTGACGAGGCCACCGCATGACGCGCAAGATTGATGGCAGGGAAGGTATCGCTATCGACCGGTTCAAAGGTCCAACTCTGCGCATCGGCCCACGTCAGAGGCTTTTCCACGTCGTGCAGGCGCTCGGGCCATGTCAAGCCCAGGGCGATGGGCAGACGCATGTCGGGTGGCGAAGCCTGAAGCGTTGTTGCACCGTCAATCCACGTCACCATTGAGTGCACGATCGACTGCGGGTGAACAGTCGTCACAATGTGCTCGGGAGCCACATCAAACAGCAGGTGAGCCTCAATCAGCTCCAGCCCCTTGTTGACCAGCGTCGAGGAATTGATCGTGACAACCGGACCCATGTTCCACGTCGGGTGAGCAAGAGCAGCTTCCGGAGTGATATCAGCAAGTTCAGCGCGCTTCTTACCCCTAAACGGGCCACCTGATGCCGTCAGAACAAGATCGGCCACCTCAGTGTGGCCGGTGACCACTGGTGAAGTGAGGCCGGCCTCGTGAACTCCACTGGCCAACGCCTGAGCGATAGCCGAATGCTCGGAGTCGACAGGCACAATCTGACCCGGACGCACACAGGCGCTACGCACCACATGGCCACCCACAACCAACGATTCCTTATTCGCCAAAGCTAGCGTCGCACCGGACTTCAAAGCAGCCAGCGTGGGAAGCAGACCCACTCCCCCGGTGATACCGTTCAGGACAACTCCGTCAGGAACAAGTGAAGCCACCTGAGTTGCCCCGTCCGGCCCTTCGATAATCTGCGGGTGCGCAGACGAATCAATGGTATGAATCGCGTCGCGTAGCTCGCCACCAACACGGCGATCCACACTGACGACAGGAACATCGAACTCAACCACCTGGCGCGCAAGACGCTCAATATTGCCGCCGCCAGCAGCAAGACCTCGGATATCGAAACGCAACGGATTCGCGCGAACGATATCCAACGCTTGAGTACCAATCGAACCGGTCGACCCCAGCAGGACAATCGGCTGACGCGAAGAAGTCACGATTCGCCCTCCCAATCAGGAAACAGCCAGAAGAATCTCTACGGCGCGCCCAAGATAGGCGTCAACCGTTCCTTCCGTGTAGCCCTTCTTGCCACGAGCAGGCTGGAAAACAGCAAGACGAACGTCATCGACGCTCATCTCAGTGCCCTCGTCAAAATAGGCGGCCAAACGATCCAGCAGATCATCAACCTGAGCCGCGTCATATCCACGACCGGATTCCGGGTGTGAGAAACGCTCGCCCCGAGGACGCATCAGGCGGTCGTACAGCGTCGTTGCGCGCTCGGCAACCTTCTCGAACCATGCGGCCTCGCCGTTAACAGCAATATGATCCGCACGATCGCGCTGAACAAAGGCCGCTTCAAGACGGCTCATCGCGGAATCAACAGCATCAATCGCGTAGCCACGACGCTTCAATGGGAACGTCGCCTGGCGAACCTGCTGTGCAGAGAACTGCTCTGCCGGCAAGCCACCTTCATACGCCTGGCGCGCGTCCGCAAAGAAAGCGTCCACACGCTCAGTCGCATAGCCGTGACGCCAGAAGCTCACTCGTGGGAAAGAGTCACTCATCGAGTCTCCTGAATTGAAGTGGAATCTGAATTGATAGACCGACGCTTCGCATTCGCTTCCTTCACCGCTGTTGCGAGCTGACCGCACGCACCATCAATGTCAGAACCGCGAGTATCGCGAATCGTCGTTGAAATCCCATTGTTGCGCAGAGTAGCGACAAATGTGTCCTGAGCACGCCGAGTAGACGCAGTCCAGATTGTGCCGGGAGTCGGATTCAACGGAATTGGGTTCACATGAGCCCACCCGTGACCGCGCTTATTGAGCTCATCAGCAAGCAATTGGGCACGGTATTCCTGATCGTTCATATCCTTGATCAGCGCGTACTCAATCGACACGCGACGACCCGTCGCAACAAAGTATCGGCGAGCAGCATCAAGCAACTCCCCCACCTTCCAGCGCGAGTTAATCGGAATCAACTCGTCGCGAAGGTCATCATCGGGAGCATGCAACGAAACTGCCAACGTCACAGGCATGCCTTCTTTCGCCAGCTTGTCGATCGCGGGAACCAAACCCACCGTCGACACAGTGACGTTTCGAGCTGAAAGTCCAAAGCCTTCTGGGCTGGGATCAATCAGGCGGCGCAGAGTATTCACGACCGTGCGGTAGTTAGCAAGCGGT
Source organism: Actinotignum sp. usb-actsch-rep-73 (assembly GCF_059082735.1). Lineage (NCBI taxonomy): Bacteria > Bacillati > Actinomycetota > Actinomycetes > Actinomycetales > Actinomycetaceae > Actinotignum > Actinotignum sp. usb-actsch-rep-73. The sequence goes on from NZ_JBHNPV010000074.1 coordinate 28,215, forward strand.
TCGCCCATACCCATAAACACAACGTTAGAGAGGTGCGTCGGCCCGCCGGGAAGCTCGCCATCCCGACACGCAATCTGCGCTTGGCGCACCTGATCGACAATTTCGCCCGTCGACAGGTTACGAGTCAGCCCCATCTGGCCGGTCGCGCAGAACGGACACGCCATGCCACATCCTGCCTGCGAAGAAATACACAAGGTCGTGCGCTGCGGGTAACGCATCAGCACGGATTCAACGCGCGCCCCATCGAAAAGCTCCCAAAGGTGCTTAATCGTCATCCCGCCATCCGCGTGTTGCGCGACGACTTGGCGAACCAGTTCAGGCAACAGACCTTCACGAATTGCATCGTGCATCGATGCGGGAATATCACTCATCTTCGCCGGATCGGCTTCGAAGTGATCAAAATAATGTCGAGAAAGCTGGTCAGCACGGAAACCGGGAAGACCCAGATCCTTCAGGACCTGCTTACGTCCTTTTGCATCCACGTCAGCGAGGTGAGCAGGTGCCTTGCCAGGTTTAGCTGGCGCGAAAGAAATCACCGGCTTCGCATCGGCTGACGTTGCTCCTTCTGGGGGCTGGTCAGTCGGACGCACTTCACGCCGACGCTGTTTTTCGAATTCGAGGCTCATAGGATTCCTTACAGCGTCCAGGTGAAGATCATAAACATAAGCGGTGCAACCATCAGCAAAGCATCAACGCGGTCAAGGACACCGCCATGCCCCGGCAGAATTTGCGACATATCCTTCAGACCGGTTTCACGCTTGATTAACGATTCAGTGAGATCACCGAGCGTGCCGACAACACACGCAACAACGCCGGCAAGGAGTCCGAATGCCCAGTGGCCACCAAGTGCCCAGAAAGCAAGTCCACCAAGTGCGACAGAAGCAATTGTCGAGCCGATGAAGCCTTCCCAGGACTTCTTGGGTGATAGACGAGGCGCCATCGGATGTTTGCCGAATAGAACGCCTGCGACCCAGCCACCGGTATCGGATGCGACGACTAAGCCAACGTAGGTGAGAACCACCCATGGGTTACCGAACTGGCGCATCATCAGCACAACGAACGAGGCAAGGAAAGGAACATACAGCGCGACAAAGACCGATGCAATGACGTCGTTAATCCGCCCCTTGGGGTTCGGATCCAAGATTCGCCACGCAACAACAGCGAAAATGGTTGCGTACAGGGCAAAGAGGAGCGCTTCTGCGCCAAGAGACCATGCGCACGTGACCATGCCGATAGCTCCCGCATACAGCGGAGCCATCGTCAGCTTTGTTTCTAGGTGGGCGAATGCGCCACCTAACTCATATAAACCCGCCAGCGACGCCAGCACAATGAACAGTGTCAAAAGTGGCGGTACATAAAACAAGCAGATACCGACGAAAAGAATCAAAACAACGGCAGTAGATACTGCTGCTGGAAGATTACGTCCTGCCTTCCCGGTGGCTGCCAGTGGTTCCTTCACCTTCGTTGGTTGCGGAGAGAAAAACTTCGCAACCAACGAAGGGGAAGAATGATCAGAGGCGCTCACAGCGTCAGGAGCTCAGCTTCCTTGGATGCAAGAAGCTTGTCAACCTGTTCGACCTGCTTCTTCGTCAGCGATTCGAGGCTTTTTTCTGCACGATCGACCTCGTCTTCGCCGGCTTCGCCGTCTTTCTTCAGCTTATCGAGCTGTTCCTTTGCCTTACGACGAACGTTACGAACTGCGACGCGAGCATCTTCGGCCTTGGTCTTTGCGAGCTTCACGTATTCCTTACGACGTTCTTCAGTCAAGGCAGGAAGAACAACGCGGACAACGTTGCCATCATCGGTCGGGTTCACACCCAGATCAGATTCACGCAGGGCCTTCAAGATCTCATTCGTGGCAGTGCGATCGAACGGGGAGATCAACACGGTACGAGCTTCAGGAATCTGGAAAGAAGCGAGCTGTTGCATCGGCGTGGGTGCACCGTAGTAGTCGACAAGAATCTGCTCGAACATCGCGGCGTTTGCGCGACCGGTGCGGATATTGCCAAATTCGTGGCGTGCGGATTCAACCGCACGGTCCATCTTTTCCTCGGTTTCAAGGAGGATGTCGTCAATCATTCGTGACTCCTATGTTGATCAGTCTTGCGCAGTCACAAGAGTACCGATTGTCTCACCCATCAGGGCAGCAGTCACATTGCCTGCTTCAGACATTCCGAAAACTCGTGTCTGTAAACCATTATCACGGCAAAGTGCCAAAGCTGTTGCATCCATGACCTTGAGTTCCTGAGAAAGGGCATCCGAGTACGTCAGGAATTCAAGACGCTTCGCGTCCGGGTTCAGGCGCGGATCGTCATCGTACACACCATCCACGCCGTTCTTAGCAACAAGAAGCTCGTCGCAGTGGGTTTCAAGAGCACGCTGAGCTGAAACCGTGTCCGTCGAGAAGAACGGCATACCGGCACCCGCACCGAAGATAACAACGCGCCCCTTTTCCATATGGCGAATAGCGCGCAACGGAATGTAGGGTTCACCAACCTGGGTCATCGTAATTGCGGATTGAACACGCGCAGGAACACCGGCTTGTTCGATGAAGTCTTGAAGCGCAAGGGCGTTCATCACGGTACCGAGCATGCCCATGTAGTCGGCGCGGGAACGATCCATTCCTGCTTTAGCTAGCTGTGCACCGCGGAAGAAGTTACCGCCACCAACGACGACTGCGACTTCAATGCCTCGACGGACAGCAATAGCAATCTGGTGAGCAATATCGCGAACGACAGTGGGGTCAAGACCAACGGCGCCACCGCCGAAAGCTTCACCAGACAGTTTAAGAAGGACCCTACGAGTATGAGGCATGCGCGTTTCTCCTGTTCACGCGGTAAGAAGCATTAGTACACAGGATAGCCGAATGACCCCGCCCATTTGGGCGGGGTCATTCATGCGTTATCAGGCTCCGACGTGAACGCGAACGAACTCGGTCACCTTTGCGCCGGCCTCGGCAAGAACCTTGCCGACCGACTTAGAGGGATCGCGAGCGAACGCCTGGTCCACGAGGCAGTTGTCCTTGAAGTAGGCTTCCATGCGACCTTCGACGATCTTGCCGACGATGTGCTCGGGCTTGCCTTCTTCGAGCGTGATCTTCGTGAGAGTCTCGCGCTCCTTCTCGAGGACGTCAGCAGGAACGGCATCGCGATCAAGGTATGCCGGCATGTAAGCGGCAATGTGCATTGCGATGTCGTGAGCAACTGAAGCGCCAGCTGCGTCGGTGACGACGAAGACGCCAACCTGCGGGGGGAGGTCGGGGCTGGTCTGGTGCAGGTACAGGTCAACGTTCTCGCCCTCGACGCGCACAACGCGACGGATTTCGAGCTTTTCGCCGATAACTGCTGCCATGGAATTGAGCTTGTCCTGAACGGTCTCGTCGCCCATGGGGGATGCGAGGAGAGACTCAAGATTGGATGCGCCCGAAGCAACGGCTGCTGCGAGAACCTCGTTTGCGAAGTCAATGAACTTCTGGTTCTTTGCAACGAAGTCGGTTTCGGAGTTGACCTCGACGAGGACGCCAACGCCATCGTCAACCTGAGCGACCAGAAGGCCGGCGGATGCCTGACGATCTTCGCGCTTGGAGAGCGACTTCAGCCCCTTCAGGCGGATGATTTCGAGAGCCTTTTCAGCATCGCCATCAGCCTCGGTCAGAGCCTTCTTCACGTCCATCATGCCTGCGCCGGTCTGCTCACGCAGAGCCTTGACGTCAGCAGCGGTGAAATTCGCCATTGATGTCTCTTTCTACTTTGAAGTTGGTAAAGATCAGTTCTCGGCGGGGGCTTCGGTAGCCGGAGCTTCTTCAGCCTTGGCTTCGCCCTTGTCGCCTTCGAGGAGTTCGCGTTCCCACTCGGCGAGCGGTTCTGCAACGGTTTCTGCCGAGTCAGCGGACTTGCGGGTTTCGGAACGAGCGAGGAGGCCCTCTGCGACTGCGTCTGCGATCACGCGGGTGAGCAGTGCAACTGCGCGGATGGCATCGTCGTTACCGGGGATGCGGTAGTCGACCTCGTCCGGATCAGCGTTGGTGTCGAGAATGGCGACGATCGGGATGTTGAGCTTGCGAGCTTCGGAAACCGCGAGGTGTTCCTTCTTCGGGTCAACGATCCAGATGGCGGACGGGGTCTTGGCCATGTCGCGGATGCCACCGAGTGTGCGAGCCAGCTTGTCCTTCTCACGACGCATCATGAGGAGTTCCTTCTTGGTGCGGCCGGATGCGGCGACATCGTCGAAGTCGATCTGCTCGAGTTCCTTGAGGCGCTGGAGACGCTTGGAAACGGTGGAGAAGTTGGTGAGCATGCCACCGAGCCAGCGGTGGTTTACGTACGGCATGCCAACGCGGGTTGCCTGCTCTGCGACGGCTTCCTGCGCCTGCTTCTTGGTGCCAACGAAGAGGATGGTGCCACCGTGTGCGACGGTCTGCTTCACGAAATCGTAAGCAATGTCGATGTCAGCAATGGTCTGCTGAAGATCGATGATGTAGATGCCGTTGCGTTCGGTGAGGATGAAACGCTTCATCTTCGGGTTCCAGCGGCGGGTCTGGTGACCGAAGTGGACACCGGACTCGAGGAGCTGACGCATGGTTACGACTGCCATTGAATCGTCCTTCCCCGCAAAACTGCGGGATCATGAGGGTTTTCACCCTCGGTTTCAGTTACGTGCTGTGCGCGGGTACGCAAGCCCTGGTGCCATGACTTAAGTTCACCTCGAAAGGACCTGGAACTTATGCCCACCGCGGAAGACCGCTGACGTGAAAATGGCACGCGAAGTCACCTGCAAGCAGGTGCTCAAATAGCTTATCTCATATGCCCTCATACTCCCTATTTCGCTTGATGTGACCCTCGTCGCCAGACTTTATCCACAGGTGCCTCACCCGATCGCGGAGTATCCACAATAAGCAATCACTCCATTCGCCCTTTGACCCGCGATCAACGACATTGAGTGCATGTTTCTTCGCAATGACCGTTATGCACATCTTCCTTTGACGATCCTTGCCGCCTTGGCTCTGTTTTCTTGCCTATTGACGAGGCCGGCCAACGCATCCGTCTGGCAACACTGGCAGTGGCCGACCGGGAATGCGGCAAGCGTGACCAGGGGTTTTGATCCTCCGGCGTTACGGTGGCTTTCAGGTCATCGCGGAGTCGATCTGAAGGTCGATGTTGGCGCTACGATCTATGCCCCGGCTGACGGGATTGTAGAAGTGGCCGGCGAGGTTGCCGGCAAGGGGGTTGTCTCGTTGTCCCATGGCCCGGTTCGTTCAACATATGAGCCCGTCGATGCTCTTGTGAGCGTTGGAGACCACGTCAGTGCGGGGGCTCCCATAGCAACCCTCAGACCCGGGCATGAGCCAGCAGGCGGTCTGCACTGGGGTGCCAAAACCTCAAGGGATCACTACGTTAATCCCCTACGGTTCTTAGTTGGCGATCTTGCCCTGAAACCCTGGGATGGGAGTAAAGTGCGCGGGTAGCCTCGTCAATCGTAGGCGGGGCGAAGCTGGAGGGCAGACGAAGAGTTAAGCGCGCGGGTGTGCCTGAGCATAGATAGCGGACAATCGTTTTGAATCAACGTGCGTGTATCGCTGGGTGGTCTGTAAAGAAGAGTGGCCGAGGATCTCTTGAACGCTACGCAAATCTGCTCCCCCTTCAAGCAAGTGCGTCGCCATCGTGTGCCGTAGAGCGTGTGGCGCAAGATCTGGGACCCCAGCTCGGGCAGCTTCGCGATGGAACATGGAGCGGACAACTCGAACATCGATCCGCTTGCCCTGGTCACCAATGAACAGAGCATTCCCAGAATCAGAATTGCTCAGTTGCGGACGACCGCGAACCGTCCACGTCTGTACGGCTTCGAGGGCAAGATCGGTCAGCGGAACAACGCGTTCTTTGTTTCCCTTACCCAAAACACGTCCGGTGTGGCCCGAATAATCGATGCTTGTCACATTCAACCCAACGAGTTCTGAGATACGCATTCCCGACGCATAGATCAGTTCAAGGATCGCCCAGTTCCGCAGATCTGTCGCATCGCCTGAACGGGCGTGGGCACGCGCATACTCCATCAGGGTCGTCGCATCATTCGATGTCAGAACCTGAGGAAGGCGTTGATCTACGCGAGCAGACGCAAGCGATGCAGAAGGATCATGAGCCAACACGTCATGGTCAATCGCCCACCGACAAAAGTTTCGTACGGCAGCGGTCTTACGTGACAGGGTCGAACGTGATGCACCCTGCTCACTCAGTTTCGCTAACCACAGGCGAAGACGGCGCGTTGTCAAGCGAGCGTCTAGTTGCTCGCTCGTTGGATTCGGGTCAACGCCGATGAACTCAAAACATCCAGCAACATCAACCGAATATGCCGTGATCGTATGGTCAGACAGCCGACGCGCATGGGTCAGGAATGATACCCATGCGTCGAAGATGCCTAACTCACTCATGCCTTCATTATCAGCACCGAGCTCCACCTTTGCGAGCCCAACCGCGGGAGTTAGAACGCACGTACCCGTCAAGCTCCAGTTCCGCGAGCGCCCGCAACGTTTCCTGTTCGCTCATGCCAGCGTTTGCGGCGATGGTGGAAAGTGTTGAGAGGTTGCGTATGGGAAGGGCTTCCCATGCCCTGCGCGCGTGGGGTGAGAGTGCATTGATTCCCTGATCTGGGCAGACGGGTTCACCGAAGAGTGTGCCTTGGAGTTGCGTGTGCAGGGGGTCGATCATTTCGTGGATGTCGGATGCGTTTCTGATGAGCGTGGCACCGTTGCGAATGAGCTCGTGGCATCCCGTTGAGGATTGCGAGGTGATGGGTCCGGGGACTGCTCCTACGGGTTTGCCTAGTGTCATTGCTCGTCTGGCTGTTGCGAGGGCACCGGATCTGGATGACGCTTCGATGACAATGGTGGCATCCCCCCAAGCGGCTAGCATTCTGTTTCGTCCAAGGAAGCGCCATTTTGCGGGTCTGAAGCTTGGTGGTACTTCTGAGACGATGGCTCCTGACGATTCGACGATCGTTTCGAAGTCGCGGGTATGAGAGACGGGATAGGGGTTTGCTACTCCCCCGGCAAGGATGGCGATTGTCTGTCCGTTTGCTGCGACTGTTCCCCTGTGGGCGGCGATGTCGATGCCGAATGCTCCGCCGGAGAGGATGGTATCGCCTCTGTCGGCAAGGTCGGATGCGATGTCGAAAGCGTTCCTTGTTCCGAGGTTTGTTGTTGCTCTCGCTCCGACGATGGTGACTGAACGTGTGTGTGGGAGTGTGCCCACGACCCATAGGCCAAGTGGTGTTGATTCTTGAAGGATGGTGAGTTCTTTGGGGAAGGATGGGTCTTCTTGGCTGATGAAGCGTCCGCTTAGGGCGTGGATTGCCTCAAGTTCTTGGTTGAGGTTGTTGCGTAGTGCACGTGGTTTGAAGCGTTTCCAGGCGTCTTCGAGTGTTTTTCGATGCTGTGACAGTGGTGGTGGGAGTGGGCCGGGAGAATCGGCGCATACCCATTCGACTGATTCAATGAGTCCAAGGTGAAGTCGTAGAGCGTGGGCATGGGCGTCTTCGGGTTCTTGGATGCATGTCCACCATGCCCAGGCGAGGTCGCGTTCATTGATAGAAGGCATCGAGTGCTCCTGAGTTTCTCAGTTGTAGTGCCTGCGCAAGGTCGGTGTCGTTGGGTGTGGATCGTTCGGCTAGGTCGGCGAGGGTCCACATGAGGCGTAAGACGCGATCGGCGCCTCTCATGGACAGAATTCCTCTGTCGACGCCTTGATCGATGCGGTCAATGTATGTGCGTGCTATGCCCGAGTGCTGTCGCACCCAGGGGCCGGGAAGCTGACAGTTGAGGGTCCATCCTGTTCCTTCTAGGCGTGTGCGTGCCCTGTCGCGTGCGGCGAGTACTCTTTCGGCTACTTCTTTGGATGTGCGTCGTTTGCTGGCGTTGAGCTGCGCGCGGGTGGGAGCATGCATTGCGATCGTGATATCAATGCGGTCAAGCAAGGGCCCTGATAGTCGTGTGATGTACCTGCGTTTTTGGATGGATGCGCATCGACAGGGGCGAGCTTTGGTTCCACCACCGCACGGGCAGGGGTTTGAGGCGAGGATCAGTTGAAATCTGGCAGGATAGGTGGCTTGTCCTTTGGCTCGATGGATCGTGATGACGCCTTCTTCGAGTGGCTGGCGCAGAGCGTCGAGGACCGAGGGGATGAATTCGGTTGCCTCGTCAAGGAACAGAACTCCCCCGTGTGCCAGTGATGCTGCACCCGGCATCGCAATCCCACTACCGCCACCAATCAGGGCCGGCATTGTGACGCTGTGGTGAGGGGATTGGAAGGGAGGGGTGCGCATCAGGGTTGCGTGGTCTTCGAGGCGGCCTGCGATGGAATGAAGTGCGGATGTCATCAGGGCCGTTTGATCATCCATCGGCGGCAAAATCGTTGGCATACGTGATGCGAGCATTGACTTTCCGGAGCCAGCTTCACCGATGAGCAACACGTGATGGCCTCCCGCGGCAGCCACCTCTAACGCGTCAACAGCTCCGTCTTGACCTCGTACATCTGCTAAATCTGAAACCGCGGTGATGCTTTCTGTCAGTCTCTCAGTCGGCAGAGCGTGGAGAATCGGGATAGGTGTTTTCGGACGTAGAGCATCTCCCCCAGCCCAGGTAACAAGATCAGCTAAGTGGTCGAAACCAATGACATCAATACCGTGGACAAGACGAGCTTCTAAGACACATGTTGCGGGAACGATGACACGTTGAATCCCGAGTTTCTTCGCCGACAAGACCGCGGGAAGAATTCCTCGGATTGATTGGATACTGCCGTCAAGAGCTAGTTCTCCTAATAGAGCAGCGCCTACGAATGCCTGTCTTTTCAGTGAGCCCGCAGCTTGAAGCACTGCGATGGCGATCGCAAGATCAAACCCTGAACCAGACTTTGGAAGACCCGCCGGTGACAGGTTCACGGTGATATGAGAGTCCATCACTTCCAAGTTGCAGGACTGCAACGCCGAGCGAACCCGGTCTTTCGCTTCACGCAAAGACGCGTCCGGCAGGCCAACCAGAGTGAACTTGACCAGTCCGCGCCCCACATGTGCTTCAACGCGCACCCGATGGCCTTCTATGCCCACAAGTCCAATTGAATCAATGTGTGCAAGCGAGGCGTTCATGCGATGCCTCGAATCCATTCGATGCGCGCACCGTAGTCACGTAAGTCCGCATCTGGACCAGACTCTTCAACGACTACGCGCATTGCCGGATCGACAGTGATCGCAACAATGTCAACGCGCAAGTGCCCACGGCACTCATGCGATCGCACCCAAGCAACCGACAGCGAACGTAGTTGCCTGACCTTTCGATCATCAACTGATTCGAGCGCACTCCCCTTTGCGTTCCCAAAGCGGGTTCTGACTTCGATGACAATCGTGTTCGAGCCGTCCGTCGCAATGATGTCGAGCTCGCCTGCCCTGCCGTTGCGCCAATTTCGATCAACAACCTGCAGACCACCTTCGCTGATGAAGCGCGTCGCAGTGACCTCGCCTAGCATTCCGAGTCGACGGCGAAAATCGTTTCCCATACTGACCTCCGCACCAAGCGTCGGTCAGGAATACACAGAAAGAAAGTCAGCGAAAGCGAAATTGTGGATAAGTAGCACCCACCTGAAATTGTGGATAACCCGCCGAAGGGGTCAGAGGTTCAGCTCTGGCTTGGTCAATTCTTCGACGTTCACGTCTTTGTAGGTGATGACCTGGACAGAACGCACGAAACGCGAGGAACGGTAAATGTCCCACACCCACGCGTCAGTCAGCGTGAGTTCAAAGAAAATATCCCCACCAACTGGACGGGCTTGAACATCGACCTGATTGCAGAGGTAGAAACGACGTTCGGTTTCGACCACGTACTTAAATAAGCCAATGACATCCCTGTACTCGCGGAAAAGCTCAAGTTCCAGAGAGTTTTCGTAGCTTTCGATGTCTTCACTCACGGTTCAATCATGCCTAACAAATTGTTCCTGACCCTTCAGGCGCGCTCGGCGCGCCCAGTGCCGGGAAGGTTCCACGAACGGCGATGAAGAGGAGAAACCCCCAGTCGCCTCAGAGCGTCAATGTGTTTTGCCGAAGAATAGCCTTTGTTCGAGGCCCAGTCGTATCCCGGATCTTCCACCGTTTTCATCCATTCGTCACGTCTGACCTTCGCGACAACGGATGCGCCGGCCACGACCGAGCATGATGCGTCAGCCTTGACGCGAGTGACAACGTGTGGCACCTCAATGTCCGGGTAGGGTGCGTCATCAATCGGAGAAAACAAATCGTCGGATCGCGTCAGCCAATTATGCGCCCCATCAAGCAGAACAATCACGCGTGCGCCATTGGGAATATCCAACTGTTGCAGAGCACGCATACCAGCCAAACGCAGGCCAACAATGATTCCGTGGGCGTCGACTTCATCATTCGAAGCAAAACCCACACCAACAGACTTCGCCCACCGGCACACCAGAGGCTCCAAGGCGACGCGTCTTTTTTCGCTTAACAGTTTCGAGTCGCGAAGCCCCGCTGGTTGAGGGGCCTCGTCCCCCGTGACAAGGCATGCCCCCACGACAACGGGCCCTGCAATTGCACCACGCCCCACCTCGTCCATTCCAATGACAACGTCATAGCGGGTAAGGAGCTCACGTTCGACATCGCGCGTCGCATCACTGGGCATCGGGAATACCAGCAAAAACGTCGCGACGATTCAGGCCTGCCTTCCAATGCGACGTCGGCCAAATAACTGCGCTCACGGTGCCAACAACCGCGTCTTCGGGAACGTAAGGTGTTTCACCAGAACCCATGTGGTAGCGAGAATCCGCTGAATTACCACGGTTATCACCCATGACCCAAAGCGTGCCCTGGGGAACCGTAATATCGAAAGAAATGTCAGAGGGAAGCTGACCGTCAGCAATGTAGGGTTCGTCCACGGGCACACCATTCACTGCAACCTTGCCTTCGGCCGTGCAACAGGTGACGTGATCACCGCCCACACCGATCACGCGTTTCACAAGTGTTTTATCTGAACCACCGGGAAGAAAACCAACAAATTTACCGACAGCATTGGCAAAAGAATCGTCGGTTGAAAGATTCGACGGGAGCCAGTCCAACTGATCGTGAAAAACAACCACGTCACCGCGCTCAATATTTCCCGTGTGTGCCGCGATACGTGAGACTGCGATACGGTCGTTTTCCACCAGGGTGTCGCGCATGGACGCGGAGGGAATCCAAAACACTTGGACGATAAAAATGCGGAGCAGAGTGAAGATCACGAACGCCGCGACCACGATCAGGGCAAGTTCACGAATCCAAGCAAAAAAGCCACCTGAACCGGTATCCCCATCAGAATCGATGGCGTAATCACTGTCAGTCACTCGTAATCCTTCACTTTTCAGAGGAGATGCCAACACCGGTTGGCATACGAACACGCAAGCCCGGTGCCCCGAAGGGCACCGGGCACACAGTGGTCATGCTCAGAGTTTCACTCTGCGCTGCCCGAGCGGTGTTCCTTAATCTTGGCAGCCTTGCCGTGACGCTCACGCAGGTAGTAGAGCTTTGCACGACGGACGTCGCCCTTGGTGACGACCTCAAGGCGGTCGATCGTCGGTGCATGCAGCGGGAACGTACGCTCCACACCAACACCGAAGGAGACCTTGCGGACGGTGAACGTCTCAGAGACGCCGTGACCGCGACGGGCAATAACAACACCCTGGAAGACCTGGATACGGGAACGGCTACCTTCAATAACCTTCACGTGAACCTTGACGGTGTCACCGGCGCGGAACGAAGGAAGATCGGAACGAAGGGAAGCGGCGTCGACTGCGTCCAGCTTCTGCATGTTTACTCCTTGACACTTCTGCCGCAGGTCAGTTGCGTCGAATACGGCAGGCGGGGCCTGCGCTTTCTTCAACGGGCATTCATGTGAGTGTCCCCCTGCGGCAGGTTGCACTCGAATGCACCGTGTTCAAGTGTGCCACATTCGTCAGGCGGTGCCCACTGTCTACGAGGTACGAATATGTCTATCGAACGGTGAGATTCCGCACGAGGACAACGTCTACGTTCATTACTCCCCCGACGTTGAACGTGCGACGCGCCTTCTTTTTGAAGCCGTGCTTCTTGTAGAACTTTTGAGCGCGAAGGTTACCGGTGTTTGTTGCTAAAACTAAGCGCGGGGCTGCATTGGAAGCTTCAACGTCCGCCACTGCTGCTTCAAGTAGAGCGCCCGCCAGACCACTTCCACGCCACGTAGCATCCGTGTAGCACTTGGACAGGTAGGCGTCCGACGCTTCGATACGTCCGGGGCGCACCATGCCTTTTTCAATCGCGTCTTCACCGATGATCGACAGGGTGTATCCGCCCAGTTCACCGCCGATTTCAGCGACCAGCACGCGGTATCGTTCCGGCTGAGCGATGAATCGAGCACATGCTTCAGGCGATAGCTGGTCGCCGATAAACGCTGCGATTGCTTCATCAGAAAGGACGTCGGGACAGGCGTCCGGGAACGTACGCGCCGCAAGTGCGGCAAGAGCGTCGGCATCGTGTGCCTGAGCCACTCGAATCGAAACCGTATGATGCCCGCTAGGGGTGACGAGGTGCCCGCAGGCAGCAAGAAACTCTTTGTCAGCTGAATCGAGATCCCCGTACTGCAACTGAGCAATCAAATCCGGCCTGCGCTCGACTGTCCGCTTCAGCGACAGGTCGCGTCGCCAGCGTTCGATCCGCCCGTGATCGCCACTGAGAAGAACGTCAGGCACCTCGATATCACGCCACGAACGAGGCTTCGTGTACGTCGGGTACTCCAACAGACCGTTCTCATGGGACTCTTCCTCGAGCGACTGAGGGTTCCCCATAAAACCGTCGAGTAGACGCGTCACCGCTTCCACAAGCACGAGCGCCGCCACTTCCCCACCGTTCAACACGTAGTCGCCGATCGAGTACTCAAGAACCTCGACACCTAACGCGCGGTAGTGATCGGCGACGCGCTGATCAATCCCTTCGTATCGTCCGCAGGCGATCATCAGCTGATCGACGTTAGTCAGGTTGCGTGCGGTTGCCTGCGTCAACGGGATACCGGACGGTGTTGGGATCGCAAGAACACGACGTTGCGCAACGTCCTGGTCTTGCCCAGCAGAGCACTCAGCAATGACCTCGTCGAGAGCCTCTCCCCACACGGTCGGCATCATCACCATGCCCGCGCCACCGCCGTACGGGGTGTCGTCAACTGTGCGGTGTGCGTCGTGCGTCCAATCACGCAGATCGTGGACATGCACATCGACGAGGCCAGTCTCGTGTGCCTTGCCCAGCAGAGACAGATTTACGGGCGCGAAGTACTCGGGGAAAATCGAGAAAAGGTCGATCCTCATCAGTTGGAATTCCTATCCGATGCATCGACATAGTCATCATCAAACAAGCCGGGAGGCGGAGTCAGAGTAACGCGCTTATTCTCAACGTCAACCTCGGGGACAAGCTCTTCAACGAAAGGCACCATGACTGTTGCTCCACTGACGGGCTTGACCAGAAGAAGATCCTGAGCCATTCCAAACTGCAGGCCAGTCACTGTTCCCAGTGTTGCGCCATCGGGCATCACAGCTACGCACCCCTTCAGTTGATGCGGATACCATGCGTCTTCTTCTTCAGTTTCTTCGACCAGAAGCTTCTTGCCACGCAGAGCCTCTACCTGTTCGCGGGTTGACAGTTCCTCGAAGCCAACAAGCAGGCGATCCTTGTGCATACGCGCACTGCGAACCGTCAGTTCCATTTCAGGCTCGCCCAGTACACCGAAGACAAAGCCGGGTGTCCAGATCTCAGGATCGTCGGAACGTACTTCCACCATTGCTTCACCACGAAGGCCATGAGCTGGCCCGATGATGCCTGCGGTCATCTGCATAGTGTGTCCTTCATCCTTCAGTTGTGTACACCGAGAAGTGACGTATTGGCTTCTAGTATCCCACGGCCAGCGAATCGGTCTGCATTCTGTTTACCGCTCATATCGTGGGAGAAATAAAACAGTGGAGGGGCTCAAAACTGAGCCCCTCCACGTGAGTTGTGTTTGCGAGCGCTTACTCGCGATCCGTGTCGACAACGTCAACACGAATAGGACCGCGCGTTGAAAGAGCGCCCATCACCGTGCGCAGAGCGCGAGCGGTGCGACCGCTACGACCAATCACACGACCGAGGTCATCGGGATTGACCCGAACCTCAAGGAGGTGACCGCGTCGCATGGAACGAGCCGAAACCCGAACATCTTCCGGGTGGTCGACGATTCCAGAGACGAGGTGCTCAAGCGCATCAGCCAGCATGATCAGGCTTCCTCGCCAGCTTCAGCCGGAGCTTCTTCAGCTTCAGCTTCTGCTGCCTTTGCTTCAGCCTCGGCAGCTTCAGCAGCGGCCTTTGCTTCTGCTTCAGCCTCTGCCTTTGCAGCTGCCTGAGCAGCCTTCGACTTTTCGGCTTCTGCTTCTGCAGCCTTGACAGCTTCAGCAGCTGCGCCAGCCTTGTCAGACTCGGCAACCTTGACGCGGGAAACCGCATCCTTCTTGCCGTTGAACTTTGCGATGTCGCCGGTCAGGACGAGCAGGTTACGAACCTGGTCGGACGGCTGTGCGCCAACACCCAGCCAGTACTGAGCGCGAGCCGAGTCGATGCGGATGATCGACGGGTTCGGCTGTGCGTCGTACAGACCGATCTCTTCGATGACGCGACCGTCACGCTTCTTGCGCGAATCGACGACGACAACACGGTATGCGGGAGCGTGAATCTTGCCCACGCGCTTCAAACGAATGCGAACTGCCACTTGTGTGGTCACTCCTGTTTCTAGTTCAGAGTTGGAACGTGCACTTCCCCGGTGGGAAACACAGGTCAATGTTTGTTCCGGGACGCGGTCAAAGAAGGTGAGAGGGTCCTTCAGTGCCCGAGTACGCCCTCAATTGTGCCATAGTTGGCGCCCGATGCCCCAAATCTGGGGCTCATCACACGCTTCAACCCGCCGTGGAATCGGTCACGTCCGAAACAAAGCGCAATTCAAGAACGCGAATAAACCAGCTGCCCATTGATCACGACATGGTCGGGCTGATCCAATGCACCGCTTGTTCGCGGATCCTCGCGGTAGATCAGAAGATCCGCACTGGCACCCGGACTCAACTGCTCAAAGTTCAGTGCAATGCGGGACTTCCATGTGGCGACATCGATCAGTTCTAAGCGCGATACTCCCCGATCCAGCCAGAGTTCAAACTCTTTACCGATCGTCCCATGCTCTTGGTAGCCACCAGAATCAGTACCCATCACCAAGGTGACGCCGAATTCCCGGAGCATCGCGAAATGCTCGCGACGCTCGTCGTACATACGAGACATGGTCGCACCGTATACGGGGTATTTCGCTCCGGCCTGATCAGCGAAGTCCTTGAACAATTCAACTTGAAGTAGCGTCGGAGTGATCAGCACTCCCCTGCGCGCGGCCTCATCTGCTTGATCCGCGTCCATGCCCGTCGCGTGTTCAATGTCGTCGACGCCCGCTTCAAGAAGCGAGTCGATCGTCGCGTGAGCGAAGGAGTGAACCGCCACTTTCGCACCGTTTTCGTGGGCAGCTGCAACGGCATCCACAAGAACCTCCGTCGGCCACAGCGGATCGAGGTCAGAATCTGCACCATTCGAGCGATCAATCCAGTCGCCGACCAGTTTCACCCAGCCGTCGCCCCGTTTCGCCTGCTCAGCGACGAGGTCCGGAAGATCAGCGAGATTCTCACAGTCGATGGGCATGCCACGAATGTATCGCTTGGGACGAGCAATATGACGTCCTGCTCGAATCAGTTTCGGCAGGTCATCGCGTGAATCCAACCAACGATTATCAACGGGAGCGCCACAATCGCGCAGAGCCAAGACACCCGTGTTCCTCTGGGCACGCGCCTGTACTTCTTGCTCTTCAAGGCCCACGGGCCCATCTGATCCAACGCCAATATGGGCGTGAGAGTCAACGAATCCAGGCACCGCAAAGCCGGTGAAGTCCGAACCTGTCGTCCCGGCCTCGTCGATCATGGTGATGCCGGAAGGATCAATCTTCCACGAACCGGTTGTCCACGACGCCGGTGAGCCGGAGGTCGCGGACCAGAGTAGCGATCCCTGAAAGATCACTTGAGGCCGGCCATCATGCGCTTGATGTCGTCTGGCAGATCATCCATCGACGGACGAGCTGTTGGTTCGGGAGCAGGCGCACCGCCGAATGCGGATCCTGTAGCGGGAGCAGACGAACGTTGCTCGGGCGGAAGAAGAGCCTCAAGCTCCTGCTGGCGACGCTTCGCAGGATTACCGGAACGCGCCTTCTTCTTGACCTTCGCACGCTTTGCCTGAGCGGCACGCGCATTCGCCTTCTGCTTCGCCTTACCGCCCTGGCCGGGCATGTTACCGAAGCCGGGCATTCCGCCCATCTGGCCCATCTGGCCCATCATGGACTTGGCAGCTTCAAAGCGCTTGACCAGCGAGTTCACCTCAGCAACCGTTACACCGGAGCCTCGTGCGATACGCGCACGACGCGAACCATTCAACAGCGAAACATCTTCGCGTTCCGCTGGCGTCATCGAACGGACAATCGCCTCAATACGATCGACCTCGCGTTCATCGAAGTTTTCAATCTGCTCGCGAATCTGGCCTGCGCCAGGAATCATGCCGAGCATCTTCTTCATCGAGCCGAGCTTCTTCACCTGTTGCAACTGCGAGAGGAAGTCACCCAAAGTCAGTTCGCCGGCCATTGCCTTTTGCGCCATGCGCTCGGCTTCTTCGGCGTCCAGCTTCTTTTCTGCCTGCTCGATCAGGGTGAGGATGTCACCCATATCGAGGATGCGTGACGCCATACGGTCAGCGTGGAAACGCTCAAAGTCATCGAGGTTCTCACCCGTGGACGCGAACAGGATCGGTGCACCGGTCACGCCTCGCACGGAGAGCGCAGCACCACCGCGGGCATCACCGTCGAGCTTCGACAGGACAACACCGGTGAAGCCCACGCCATCGCGGAACGCGGTCGACGTTTGGACGGCGTCCTGACCGACCATCGCGTCAAGCACGAACATGATTTCGTGCGGTTGAACAGCATCGCGGATCGCGACAGCCTGAGCCATCATTTCTTCGTCGACACCCAAACGACCCGCGGTATCGACGATGACCACGTTAATGCCGTTTTCAATCGCGTGGTTCAGACCCGAGCGTGCGACCTGCACCGGATCGCCAACGCCATTACCGGGTTCGGGCGCCCACACGTGAACGCCAGCACGCTCACCCACAACCTGCAACTGGTTCACTGCATTCGGGCGCTGAAGGTCAGAGGCAACAAGAAGAACGGACTTGCCTTCTTCGCGGAGCCACTTACCGAGCTTTCCGGCAAGCGTCGTCTTACCGGCACCCTGCAGACCAGCAAGCATGAAGACCGTCGGACCACGATCGGCAAACTTCAGTTCACGAGTTTCGCCGCCCAGAATCTCAACCAGTTCCTCGTTGACGATTCGAATGACCTGCTGTCCGGGATTCAGTGCCTTCGAACGCGCCGCACCGTAGGCCTTCTCACGGACCGAGTTGGTGAACTGACGGACAACGGGAAGAGCAACGTCAGCATCAATCAGGGCGCGACGAATCTCTGAAATTGTCTGGTCAACATCTGATTCGGTCAGCACACCACGAGAGCGAAGCTGTTTAAAAGACTGAGTCAGCCGATCCGACAGATTTCCAAACACGTTGAGTCTCCCAAAAGGTGGAAAGCAAAAAGGGTACGAGGCCACGACCTCGTTGAGTGGTCAAAGCCTATCGCACGCGGGCTATCACAGCCGTATGCGAGGCAGCCCTCACACAGCGTGAGACTGACCCGCCTAACGTGCAACTCGAAAAGTGTCAGCCATTCACGATGGCGTCAACGAAGCCCTGCGGATCAAACGGAGCAAGATCGTCAGCGCCTTCACCCAGGCCAACGAACTTCACCGGAACACCAAGAGCCTTCTGCACGGAGACAACAATGCCCCCCTTTGCAGACCCATCAAGCTTGGTCAGGACAATGCCGGTCACTCCAACAACTTCAGCGAAAACCTCAGCCTGCTTCATACCGTTCTGACCGGTGGTCGCATCGAGGACCAGCAGAACCTCGTTGACGGGAGCCTGCTTTTCCATGACACGCTTGACCTTGCCAAGCTCATCCATCAGCGTCGACTTCGTCTGCAGACGACCAGCGGTATCAACCAGCACGACATCAATATTCTTGTCTGCGCCAGCCTTGAGCGCATCGAAAGCAACCGAAGCCGGATCTGCGCCCTCGCGGTCAGAAGCAACGACCTCAACACCAACGCGCTCGCCCCACGTGCCCAGCTGTTCGCCGGCAGCAGCGCGGAAGGTGTCAGCTGCACCCAGCAAAACGCTCTTGCCTTCGGCAACGAGAACGCGAGCCAGTTTGCCAACGGTCGTCGTCTTACCGGTGCCGTTCACGCCAACCATCAGGATCGATGCGGGAAGCTCACCTTTGTCGCCCTGACGATCAAGATGCAGGCTACGATCCATCGCAGGATCAACCAGCGCAAGAAGCTCTTCGGAAAGAAACCTCTTAATGGAATCAGTGTCGTGAACACCTTCGACAGCCACGCGATTCTTTAGTGCCTCAATCAGCGTGTCGGTCGCTTCAAGACCAAGATCAGCGACAAGAAGCGTATCTTCGACTTCTTCCCAGTCAGCGGCTTTCAGCTCACCACGGGACAACACCGAAACGATAGCCTTGCCCAGCGTGCCCGAACGCGACAGGCGCGACCGCAGGCGAGCCATACGGCTCGGCAGTGATTCAGGAACCTCAACTGACAGTTCAGGTGCTTCGACAGTCTCTTCAACAGGTGCTGTCAGCTGGTCTTGCCCGCCATCTACGACAGGGGCAGACGTCGGAGCGCACAAGGCGGCCTCGTCGATCGGCGACGGACTACCGCGCGCATCAGGTGCATCTGCGGGGACCTCATCCGCAGGAGTTGTCGGCGCGGCCGTAACTGGCGTGGCCGGAGTAGCAGGCGTAATAGTCGGCATGGACTTCTTCGAGCTACGCGCAACTCCAATACCAATGCCCACGATGACAACGACGAGCAGTGCAATACACGCAATGCCCGCCGGAGAGCTTAAAAATGAAAGAACAGCGTCCATGGGCTCATCATCTCCCATGGACGCTATCAAGTTCCACTTATTGGTTGAACCTAACGGAGTCGAACACTAGTGGCACGCTAGGCAACGTTTACTCGGCCGAAGATTCCTTGCCTGCCTTGCGGTGCTCCTGCATCGCTTCAAAACGATCCGTCACACGCTCAATACGATCAACGCCGGGCAACCGATCCGCATCAAAATACGCGTTCTTCATCGACGACGTATCACCCATCAGATCCGTCAACGTTGTCGAGTGAGGTGACACGGGATCGGCATCATTTTCGGGAGCATTCGTCAGCTTCTCACGCTGGTCACGAAGATGTTCCTGCCAAACGGACGCAGGGCGACGCTCAAGTGCCAAACCAACGATCACCGCAACAGCGATAACCACAACGAGCAGAAGAACAAAGGCCATGATGAGAAAACCCGAGAGCATGTAACTATGTTCTAACTGTTCGAGCCCGCCCGCCACCTCACACTTAGTGACTTCATCGTTTCGTGACCATGAGATGACTCACCGCAACGTTACTGAGATAAGACAAACGCGAGGTGATCAGTCGAGGTAATCGCGAAGCACCTGGCTACGCGACGGGTGACGCAACTTCGACATCGTCTTCGACTCGATCTGACGAATACGCTCGCGCGTCACGCCATAGACCTTGCCGATCTCATCCAGGGTCTTCGGCTGACCATCGCCCAGACCGAAACGCATCGACACAACGCCAGCTTCACGCTCCGACAGGGTGTCGAGCACGTTGTGGAGCTGTTCTTGAAGAAGCGTGAACGACACAGCGTCGGCGGGAACGATTGCTTCAGAGTCTTCGATCAGGTCGCCGAACTCAGAATCGCCATCTTCGCCCAGCGGAGTGTGAAGCGAGATCGGTTCGCGACCGTACTTCTGAACCTCGACGACCTTTTCGGGCGTCATGTCGAGTTCCTTCGCCAGTTCTTCCGGCGTGGGTTCACGACCAAGATCCTGAAGCATCTGGCGCTGGACGCGAGCGAGCTTGTTGATGACCTCAACCATGTGGACAGGAATACGGATCGTGCGAGCCTGGTCAGCCATTGCACGCGTGATCGCCTGACGAATCCACCAGGTTGCGTAGGTGGAGAACTTGTAGCCCTTCGTGTAGTCGAACTTCTCAACTGCACGAATCAGACCGAGGTTACCTTCCTGGATCAGATCCAGGAACTGCATGCCACGACCCGTGTAACGCTTAGCCAGCGAAACGACCAGACGCAGGTTTGCTTCCAGCAGGTGATTTTTCGCCAGCTGACCGTCGGATGCCATGAAGTGCAGCTCACGACGTTCCTTCGCCGTCATCGAATCGGCTTCGTTCTTCAGCTTGTATTCAGCGTAGAGGCCAGCTTCAATACGGCGGGCAAGGTCAACTTCCTGCTCTGCGTTCAGCAGCGAAACCTTGCCGATCTGCTTGAGGTAGTCCTTGACCGGGTCCGCGGTTGCGCCCGCGACGGTCACCTGCTGGACGGGCTCATCGGACTCGTCGGAGTCGGAAACGACGAAACTCCCCTTCGTCTTTGCCTTCGACGTTGTTACCTCAACGACTGACGGCTTAGGCTTGGACTCTTCATCTTCCTCTTCATCTTCCTCTTCAGATTCGTCTTCAGATTCCTCTTCATCATCTGACGTATCGTCGCCATCTGTGTCTTCAGTATCGTCGAGTTCTTCTTCGTCGTTCAGATCGATATCAGCATCGTCGATATCGTCTTCAGTCTCTTCTTCAGACTCTTCAATTGCCGGTTCTTCGACCTTGGGCTCGTCCTTCTTCTTGCGACGAGTCGTCTTCTTTGCAGGCTTGTCTTCTTGAGCCTCTGTAGCCTCTGCAACCTTCTTGGTACGACGCGTAGCTTTCTTCGCGGGCTTACCTTCTTGGGTCTCTGCACCCTCGACGGTCTTCTTGGTCGTGCGACGAGTTGCCTTCTTCGTGGACTTGTCTTCTTGAACCTCGGCAGATTCGCCGTCCTTCTTCGTGGTGCGACGAGTCGTCTTCTTTGCCGTTTTTGCGGGCTCTTCCTGGGTAAGCGGAGCCTGCGCGTCGGTTGTAGGAGCATCACTAGAAGCGACTTCAGCGGTCGCCTTCTTCGTGGTACGACGCTTGGTCTTCTTTGCAGGAGCCTTGGTGGCTTCAGCTTCAGACGAAGCCTTTGCAGTTTCGTCGGCGACCTTCTTCACGGTACGTCGAGTCGTTTTCTGAGCAGGCTTCTCTTCGGGAGCGACGTCGCCAGCTTCCGCGGTCTTCTTTGCCGTACGGAGCGTGGTCTTCTTTGCTGGAGCCTTGGTAGCTTCGTCGGTAGCCTTTTGAGTCACAGCCTTCGAAGCACGCTTCTTCGTTGCTGGTGCGGTCTTTTCTACCTCTACTGTTTCGTCAACCCTACTAGCCTTGGAAGTAGTCTTGGACCCCTTGGTAGTGCTCGATCCGGCCACACCTATCCCTTTCGCAGAAAATGGGGACTTCTTCGCGCCGATTCGGGCGCTGAAAACCTACTTTTAATTATAGTCCGATAGTGCAAATTTTCCTGATGAACTCACCTGTCAACCCCTATTTTTAATGATGTAGCTCACCAAAGGTGAAACAATAATGACCAGCACCACATTTACACGTGTCACGCTACAGTGTGACCTATGGAAACACTTACCGCACGGTTCGCCGAACTCCGCCCCACCATCGACAATGCGACTCACGATCATCTGATCGCGTTGATGGATGAAATCGGCACGTCACGAGTCTCGGATGAATTTACTCAGACCTGCGTCGCCTCGATCCAGTCAGGCAAGCGTTTCCGCGGACTTCTGGCATATTTCGGGGCTTCGTTGGCCTTGCAACGTCCGCTGGATGATCCGGATCTTGACCTTTCGGCGTTGGCAGCCGGCCTTGAGCTCTACCAGGCCTCAGCATTGGCGCACGACGATCTCATTGACCATGCTGATACGCGTCGCGGAGCCCCCACTCCCCATGTTCGCCTTGCTGAGATTCATCGCGATAGGGGCTGGGAAGGGTCTGCAACCGCATTCGGTGCCGCCGGCGCCGTTCTTGTCGGTGACCTGTTGTTCTCCGCCGCCCAGGCCGCAGTCAATTCTCAGTGCTCACTGTTGGCCCCGGAGCGCGCCTTCTTGCTCATGCAGCGTTTTACGACGATGCACGCGGAAGTGGGCTTGGGGCAATACCTTGATATCCGAGCAGAAAATCTTCCGTTGGACGTCGAAGATAACGTTGCCATCAGCGTCGAGGATGTCATGGAGGTTGTCCTCCACAAGAGCGCGCATTATTCGATCGTCCACCCGGCGATTCTCGGGGCGATTGCCGGCGGTGGTTCACCCGAGCTGATCCAGGCGTTGGACTCCATCCTCACTCCGTGGGGTATCGCTTTCCAGCTTCGCGATGACGATCTGGGGATCTTCGGCGACCCGGCAACCACGGGCAAGCCTGCCGGCGATGATCTGCGTGAGGGCAAGCGAACCGTATTGCTTTCTTTGGCGTGGTCTCATGCGACTGTAGACGAACGTCGCACTCTGCTCGGAGTGCTCGGCGACGAGGATGCTTCGGATGAAGCGATTGCCCAGTGCGCGACGATTATTGAAGAACGCGGTCGACGCGCCCACGAGTCGCTGATCGATTCTCTAGTGAAGGAAGGCCATCGCGGTTTTGACGCCTATCCATTCACTGAAGATCAGCGTCGCGATCTGACCGAGTTGGCTGAGATCATCACCGCCCGTACGGCGTAACCAGTCACCTTACGCGTTCAGATTTGCCTTCTGTGATAATGAAAAGAACGAGGCAACGCACATGGCGAGCCTCGTTCTTTGTTCAAGCGCGGGTCGGAATAATCTCAGAACGCCAGAGTTGAGGCGATTGAATTGACCTTGTGGTGGCGCCCCTTCAACAGGGCTTCCATGGGCGTTTCACCGAGTTCGTCTTGAACGGTGTACAACCAAGCAGCCGCTTCTTCGGGCGTAAAACCGTCGTCCTCCAGAAGCGTCAGCGTGCCAGGAAGGCTGAACAGTGGCTCCCAGCCGTTTGCACCTAAGACAATGATTTCGCGAGGAATCGCAGGCTTTCCGCTCTCGCCCTTCACGGCAAACAAAACATGATCACGCAC
Source organism: Actinotignum sp. usb-actsch-rep-73 (assembly GCF_059082735.1). Taxonomy (NCBI): domain Bacteria; kingdom Bacillati; phylum Actinomycetota; class Actinomycetes; order Actinomycetales; family Actinomycetaceae; genus Actinotignum; species Actinotignum sp. usb-actsch-rep-73. Next base: position 51,465 of record NZ_JBHNPV010000074.1, read on the forward strand.
AAACTGCTTGATCCGGCGTTCTTCGACGCCCAACAGACGACCGGCTTCTTCAAACGAAATAGTTTCCACATTCTGGGTCATGTTCTCAGCCTAGCCGTCAAACGCTCCCCCGGCCTCGTCTCGAGGCACTGAGCGCACGAACTCACATGGCGCGCCGTCTTGCGTACGCCCACTACGGCGCCCCTCTAATACAATCCGAACGTGACCGATTTTGATTCAGACCGACGCACCCCTGACACTGGTTCGCAGCCGACTGAACGCCTGCAGACCCTACCAGGGCATCGTGTTGCACCTGAATCACCCGAGCCCAACGATCTTTCATCCCCTACGAGCGACCAGATTGATCCGCTTCTAGGAATGCTTATTGACTCGCGCTATCGCGTAATCCGCCTGCTGGCTCGTGGCGGAATGGCAACCGTGTACGTGGCACAAGACGAACGCTTGGAGCGCCCGGTTGCTTTGAAGATCATGCATCCGCATCTTGCCCAGTCACAGGATTACGTTGCTCGTTTCCGTCGCGAAGCGCGATCCGCTGCCCGCATTATTCACCCCGGTGTCGTCTCGGTTTTCGATCAGGGTGTTGTTGCTGGTCAGGGATTCTTGGTCATGGAACTCATCGACGGACCGACCCTTCGCACTGTCTTAAACGAGCAAGGTTCTTTTACCGTTGGGCAAACCCTGTCCTACGTTCACGACGTTCTTGACGCACTCCGAGCCGCTCATCGTGTTGGTGTGATCCACCGCGACATCAAGCCAGAAAACGTCCTTGTTCCCGCAGATCCGCCTGCTCGCGTGACCGATTTTGGTTTAGCACGCGCGGCCTCTGAAGTGTCACTTTCGACCACTGGTTCAATGCTGGGAACCGTGGCCTACATTGCTCCGGAAGTCGCCCTGTCACACGACGTTGATCAGCGCACCGACCTTTACGCCGTTGGCATCATGGCGTTTGAAATGCTCACGGGTTCAGTGCCGTGGGAAGGCGAAAACGCTATCCAGATTGCTACGCATCATGTGAATGATCCCATTCCGATGCCGTCGGCTCTGGTCAGCTGGTTGCCTCGCGAAATTGATGACTTTATTTCAGCGTTAGCTGCAACGAATCCTGATGAGCGACCAACAGACGCCGGTGAAGCACTTGAGCTCCTTGCTCGCGTCGAAAGTGGACTGCCGGAAGAGATCCTTGCGCGTCGAGCCGACGTTGCACCAAAGGTTGCCTCTTCTGCGGGAGAAACTGCCACTTGGGAGCATCTGGGTGTGACGTCTTCACTTCCCCCGAATGGTCATTCCACGTCCCGCACTGTTGTCCAGGCCGCTGGAGTGCAAGGAGCGATGCATTCTCCAAAAAAGAATCGCCGTTCGTTCATCGGCAAGTTCCTGGCCATCATTGCCTTCGTCTCTATCATCGGTGGTGTAGGTGGCTGGTGGTGGTGGAACGAGTATGGCCCCGGCTCATACTTGACCATGCCTCAAACAGCTGGGCGTTCCTCACAGGCCGTGAAGTCAGAGCTTGCAGCTCTTGGGCTTGGAGTGATTGAAGAGGAAGCGTTCTCTGACACCGTCCAATCCGGTATCGTCATTTCTTCTGATCCCGGTGGTGGGCAGCCTGTTCACAAGAACGCAGAGGTTCGCGTAACAACCTCCAAAGGCATCGATATGCGAGCTGTGCCCGATCTTGTTGGAAAGAACAAGTCTGAGATTGAGACTGTGCTCACCGATGCTGGTTTAGCCGTGGGCACAATCAACGAAGAGTATTCGGAAGAGGTTGCCAAGGATATCGTCATTTCTCAGTCCTTGGATCCCGATACGTCGATCCCCCACGATACGAAAATCGATGTTGTTGTCTCGAAGGGTCGAGAACCACTGACGGTTCCGGACCTCATGGCGATGAGTAGCGCTGATGCTCAGGCTGCGATCGAGGCACTGGGATTGGTCGCGTCGCCAAGTGAAGAGTACTCGGACACTGTCGCCGAAGGCTCCTTGATTTCTCAGACAACAGCAGCTGGCACGACTCTCTATAAGGGCGACAAGGTCGAATATGTCGTTTCCAAGGGGCCAGAAACAGTTGAAGTCCCCTCCATTACGGGTAAGCAGGAAGCTGAAGCGAAACGAATCTTGGAAGCTGCCGGCCTGAATGTCACGGTTCAACGCGTGCTCGGTGGCTTCTTCGGGACCGCGCGTTACACAGATCCCGGTGCTGGCACGGTTGTGAAAAAGGGATCGACGGTCACCCTCTTCATCGTGTAGTCGATAGCTCTGCATAGAGCTTCTACCGATACAGCTTCCACCCTCTTCTAAGTTTACTGACCTAGAACCAACCCCACGACCGCACCAAGTACACCCCACGCGACACAACCACACATTTCAGAGCAAAAGCGTCGCGTCAGGTGCAGCCGAGAACAGAAAACCCACCCAACCACAACACCATCGCCTCACACGACAAAACCCGACAGCCTGCACCTCGTGCGCGAGCAACAACGTCATACGAAGCGACAAAACCAGCTCCGCAACCCCCACACCATCGCCACAGACGACCAAAGCCACCAGAACAAGGCCGCGCCCGCCAAGCAATACGATGCTTGTGCGGGCACGGCCTTGTTGTATCGGGACTAAGATTTAGAGATCGCGACGCAAATACTCTGCGACTTGGAATGCCATTTCTAGCGACTGCTGGTGGTTCAAACGTGGATCCACCAGGGTCTCGTAGCGCTTCTGAAGCGACTCATCGTCAAGCTTTGCTGAACCACCAATAACTTCGGTGACATCGTCACCGGTCAGTTCAACATGGATGCCACCCGGGACGGTTCCTGCTTCATCATGGGCATCGAAGAAGCCTTTCACTTCCTCCATGATCGTTTCAAAGCGACGCGTCTTATATCCGGTCGACGCGGTGATCGTATTGCCGTGCATGGGATCGGTAATCCAGGTGACGGGGCGACCGTCAGCCTTCGCAGCGCTCAGCAACGGAGGAAGATTTTCAAGAATCGTACCTGCACCCATGCGAGTGATGAATGTCAGACGTCCTTCTTCCCCTTCGGGATTCAATCGATCCATCAATCCAAGCAGATCGTCGGGGGTCGTTGTAGGACCAACCTTGACGCCGATCGGGTTACGCACACGTGCAAGAAGCTCAATATGAGCACCTTCAAGATCACGTGTGCGTTCCCCTACCCACAAGAAGTGACCAGATGTGTCATAGGGCAAGCCGTTACGCGAGTCGATACGCGTCATTGCTGACTCATATTCAAGCAGAAGTGCCTCGTGCGACGAATACAGATCAACGTCACGCAGTGAATCAAAGTCAACACCGGCAGCCTGCATGAATTGGACGGCGCGGTGGATCTCTTCAGCCAACGACTCGTAGCGTGCGTATGCGGGGTTCTGCGTAAAACCACGGTTCCAGTGGTGAACCATGCGCAGGTCAGCGTAACCACCCTTCGTGAAGGCGCGAATCAGATTCAGCGTCGACGCAGCATGGTGGTACGTCTGAAGAAGACGATCCGGATCCGGGATACGCGCTTCGGGCGTGAACTCGTAGGAATTCACCGCGTCTCCTCGGTACGACGGAAGAGTCACGCCGTCGCGGGTCTCCATGTCGGAAGAACGCGGTTTCGCATATTGTCCGGCGATACGACCAATCTTCACAACGGGAAGCGAAGCACCGTATGTCAGGACAACCGCCATCTGAAGAAGCGCCTGAATCTTTAGACGCAGGTGATCAGCGGTGGATTCTGCGAAGGTTTCGGCGCAGTCTCCACCCGTGAGGACGAAGGCTTCACCGCGTCCCGCAACTCCCAACCAGGTCCGCAGATCGTCCACTTCACCAGCAAACACAAGCGGTGGCTGGCGACGCAACGCTGTTGTTACGTCTTCGACTGCCTGCGCATCCGGGTAAGTCGGTTGTTGCAGGGCTTCACGGCTACGCCATGAGTCCCACGGCGCGTCCGTACCGGCTTCTGGAGCTACGAGATTCTCCGGGTCGCGGCACGCCGGGTACTGTGCGAACCGTGGCGTGCCGCGACCGGGATTCATAGGAAAACTCACTGTGCAGCGGGCTTCACTTCCTGGCCGATCTCGGCCATCATGTCGAGGAACCACTTCTGAGAAATATCGAAGGGTTTGCCACCGGCAATACGCGGGAAGGCGATTGCGGTCAGACGGTCACCGTTTTCTTCATCGTGGCCGATAACGCCGGATTCGCCCTTGAGAGCACATTCGACAGCAAGATCAGTCATGGACTTGATCAGGCGCAGGTCCTCAGCGTTTGCACGCGAAGAACGTGAGAAGTAGCCCGACTTCTGGACCATGACCTTCTCAGCGTCAATCTTGGATGCGAACTGCTTGGCGAACCACTGGCCGGGGTTGATGGTGTCGAGCTTGACGTGGCCGAAGGGATCGCGTTGGACCTCAACGCCAGCTGCTTCCATTTCAGCGATGATCTCAGGAACGCCTGCACCCTCGGAGAGGAAGATGTTGACGTTGCCCTGCTCGTCCATGATGGCCTTGAGGCGCTTGGCCTCGGCGTCGATGTCGAGTGCCATTTCGGGCAGGAAGACAGCGTGGATGTCCCAGCGTTCCTGCGACAGGCCGATGGAGGGAACCCATTCCTGGGTCTTCAGCCAGTTGTGGTACTCAAGCGAACCAGCAGCGGTCAGCCAACCGCAGTGCCGACCCATGATTTCATGGATGATCAGCATACGGGGGTTGGAGCGGTGCTCGCCGATGACGTTCTGTGCATACTCGGAGACTTCTTCAGCGGCGGTCCATGCACCCAGGGACTGACGGATCGGCACAACGTCGTTGTCGATCGTCTTGGGCAGGCCGACGACCGTCAGGTGGTAGTCATGTTCTTCGAGATAGGCAGCAAGATCTGCAGCCGTGGTGTTGGTGTCGTCACCACCGATGGTGTGCAGGACGTCAACGCCATCCTTACGGAGCTGCTCAGCAGCCTTTTCAAGCGGGTTTTCACCTTCGGCGACAAGGCCACGCTCGACGAGGTTCTTCGCGTTGGTCAGCTTGACGCGCGAGTTACCGATCGGGGAGCCACCGAAGCGGTGAAGGACGCCAGCATGCTTACGAGCTTCTTCGTCAACGACGACGAAGTTGCCGGTCAGCAGACCGTGGTAGCCGTTCTGGTACGCGATAATCTCGATCGAAGGATCGATTTCGTTGTAGCGCTCAATGAGGCCACCAACAGCGGAAGAAAGACACGGAGCGAAGCCACCGGCGGTGAGCAGAGCGACGCGACGAACCGACATGGAAACACCTTTCAGCGTTGGAACAAGTGCGGTCGGACGACACGCACCTCAAACACCACTAGTTTAAAGCCACAGTGGAGTTGGTATGGGGGTCGCCCGTCCCATGGACGGGCGTGCACACGCATTTATTCTGCGTTTTCACCCATATGAGGATCCGTTTCTCTGGATTCTTCTTCGGGGCGATGAGGTACCTCGACGATCGGAGCGGTACGCCCGCCGGGGCCGGGTCGACCATTCGTGGGAACCGGGCCGTCGAACTTTCCGTCGGCGGCAAGCTTCGCCTTCACGTCTGCTGCATAAAGGTCAACGTATTCCTGACCCGAGAGCAGCATCAGGTTGTACATGATTTCGTCCGTGATGGCGCGCAGGACGAAGCGATCCTTGTGGAGACCCTTGTAACGGGAGAAATCCAGGGGTTCGCCGATGACCATGCCAATGTTGGTACGCGACGGGATTTTCTGGCCGATCGGTTGAGCAGCGTGCGTGCCGATCATCGCGACGGGAATAACTGGGGCTCCGGACAGCAGAGCAAGTCGAGCAACACCCGTTTTACCGCGGTAGAGACGTCCATCGGGCGAACGGGTTCCTTCGGGGTAGATGCCGAAGAGTTCACCGCTGGCGAGGCGGTCAAGACCGGCCTTCAAAGCACCTTCGGATGCGCGACCGCCCGAACGATCAACGGGAATTGTGCCAACGGCGCGCATGAATTCCTTCGTGACCCAGCCTTTTGCACCGGTACCCGTAAAGTAGTCGGCCTTACCCATGAAGACGACCTCACGGTCGAGCATCATTGGCAGGAAGACAGAATCCCACACCGCGTTGTGGTTTGAGGCAAGAATTGCCGGCCCGGAGGTCGGGATATTCTCTTTGCCACGAATCCACGGCTTGTATGCCGCCTTCAGGATCGGACTTCCGGTTGCCTTCAATGCTTGGTAGAACGCCACGGCCCCTCCACGAGGTTCGAAGGTGAAAACACGAACTATGCTTAACTCTATGCCCACTTCACGCGATATGTTGGCAGGCAACGACGCTATCTCAGATTCAACGGACAGGCGTGCGAATATCGTTGCACAGGTGCGCACGTGTCTGAGCCAAGCACGTCAGATACGCGACGGCGCATCACCCATAATCAGTGGGCTGTCTTTTGCTGATACGACGTACGTTGTCGTTGATCTTGAGACGACGGGGCTTGGCAACGATGACCAGATCACCGAAATTGGTGCGCTTAAAGTCCACGGTGGCCAGGTACTTTCTACTTTCCAGTCGATGGTGAACCCACTGCGTCCTATCCCTGAAATCGTCACGACTTTGACAGGTATTACCGATGAAGACGTGGAGGGCGCTCCGACTGTTGACCAGGTCCTCCCCCAGTTCTTGACGTGGATCGACGACGGTGAGCCCGCGCAGGTTTTCGTTGCTCAGCACGTTCCTTTCGATCGCGGTTTCCTGCTGAGAGCATGCCAGCAGACAGGTCTTAAATGGCGACCTTTGCCCTATTTCGACACGTTGACTCTTGCCAGGATTCTGCTTCCAAAGCCTGAGGTTCCCAGTCATCGCCTGGGTGCTCTAGCCGATTATTTCGATGCTCCCGTAGTGGAAGCACACCGTGCTTTGGCTGATTCCTACATGACGTTGCATGTACTGGACGGGCTTACGCGCATACTCGAAGACATGGGAGTGACCAGCAGCGACGATATTGCTCTCTTGTCGACGCCAGGCGAAGAGTTGAGTGCCTACTAGCACGTCGGGGTACGAGGCACATCATTGAGCTTTCCCCTTAACAAAGCCACAAGGTAAGGCGACAGAACCGAAAAACCGGGCGGACACCTGATATTGTCCGCCCGGCCTCGTACATTCTTCATCGCACCAAGGTGCACGATGAGCACAACTCAGGCTGACGCGAGTTCGATCCAGCGGTTCAGCAGATTCATGGCACGACCATCATTCATGGCATCGCGTGCCATCTGGATACCAACGCCGAAACGCTCGACCAGCGAGCCATCGCCAGGACGCACGCCCTGAGCCTTGCCGTATGCGATCAAACCACCCGCGGTGTTCAGCGCAACCGCGTCACGAACAGCCTTTCGGCCACCGCCGAGCAGGATTTCTCGGACGACAACAGCGTTATCGTCTGGGTCGCCACCGCGAAGGTCTCCGATTGCTGCAGGATCCATGTCGAAGTGTTCGGTCGGGTCGAACTCGCTATGAGTGACTTCGCCGTCGCGGATCTCCCAGATCTCATTCACGTCAACCGTAGAGAGTTCATCCAAGCCGGTTTCCTTGCCTCGGAACACCAGAGCAGACGCGCCACGATCAGCAAGAACGCCGGCCATCAGGCGAGCATTCGTCGGATTCGACGAGCCGATCGCGTTCGAGGTCACCTTCGCGGGGTTCGTCAGCGGGCCAAGAATATTGAATGCTGTCGGGAACGCCAAGGAACGACGAACTGGAGCGGCAAAACGCATCGACGGGTGAACCTTGTTCGCGAATAGGAACGCGATGTTCAGTTCATCGAAGATCTCGCGCATGTGCTCGGTCTCGTGGTTCAGGTTCACACCCAAGGCTTCCATCACGTCGGCACTCCCCGACTGGGAGGTCGAGGCGCGGTTACCGTGCTTGATCAGCGGAGTACCAAGGGAGGCCAGAACGATTGCTGACATGGTCGAAATGTTGACGGTCTTGTAGCCGTCACCACCCGTACCGACAATATCAAGAGCGTCGGTGGGCAGGTCAACGCTGACCGCGTGGTCCTGCATAGCGTCGGCAAGACCACGGATCTCGGACACCGTTGGCTTTTTGATGACCATAGCGGTCAGGAAGGATGCCAGGCGTGATTCGCCAAGCTCACCACTCATCACCTGGTCCATCATCCAGTAGGAGCTGTCGTAATCCAGGTCCTTACCCGAGATGATGTCGGCGATCAGTCGAGCCCATTCGAAAGATTGACTCACTGGCGCGCTTTGCGCAGAAGGTCTGCAACGGTTTCCTGCAGCTCGATCGGATCAAGGGGATCCGAAATAGTTGCCGCAGCGCCCGCCCAGGTAGCAAGCCAGGAATCCTGCTGGCGTGCGGTCAGGAAGATGATCGGCGGAACTTTCTCTACCGTGTTCTTCAGTTCCTGAGCGACGGACATACCACCTTCCTTGGTGGTTTCAGCATCGAGGATCAGAAGATCGAAATCGTTGTTTTCCACCAGTTCCTTGGTGCCGAAGGGGGTTGCAGCTTCGGACCATTCGATGGTCGGCAGATCCTTCGCAGCACGGATACCAACACCGTTGACAACAGCATGGCGCTTATCAATGTCGGCGCTAAAAACCAGGATGCGTGCGGTCATTTCGCTCACGATCTTCTCCCAATGGTTGGATGCCTGTACGGCCTCGAAATTTTTAACCGGGTCTATTGTATGCGCTAGTGGGCGATCCACCGCTTGGTGAACCGCCCACTCAAACGAGTTGCGTCAGACTATCGGTGTGCCTTCATCACTCCGATAACGTCCAGAACGAAAACCTTCGGGGTGATCGTCTGCGTTGAGTCCGACTGAGCACCGGACTGGGCAGACTGCTGAGCAGCTGCGCTTGCACCGGCGATGTACAGGAAACGAGTACCAACAGTCTTCCCTACCACCTTCAGGTCGGCAGCATCTGCGGTGTACTTGTTTGTGGTGTCAGACCACGTCGACTGGATCTGAGAGGCATCACCGAACGGGGCCCCCAAACCGCGATAGAGAACAATGTCGCCGTCTTCGATGGTCTCACCGATACCGGTGTAGATATCAATCGATGCATCTTCGGTGGGGGTAGCGCTTCCTTCGGTGAAGGACAGAGTAGGTTCGACCGCTGGGGCACCTTCAACGCTGATGCCGGCGGGCAGTTCGTTACCGGTAGCGGTAGCGTTCTTCAGGCTTTCCTCATCAATAGAAACGTTCGATGTGGAATCAAGCAGGTCGACAACGAAAATCAGCGTGGAGTTGGCGGGAATCGATGCGGAATCTTTGTCTCCGTACGCCCAGGTTGCGGGAACAACCAGCTCAACGCGGTCGCCAACGTGCTGGGTCGCCAGGCCGTAGGTCCATCCGGGGATCACCCGGTTCAGAGCGAAAGCGATCGGCTTACCGGTTTCGAAGGAGGACTCAACCTTGGTGCCGTCCCAGAGAGCGAGCTCGTAGTTGACGTAGACGGTGTCGGTGAGCTGAACTTCAGCGCCGTCACCTTGAACGAGGGTCTTGACGTAGACCTTGTCGGTCGGAGCGTCGCCTTCGCCGGCGGAGATTTCAGTGTCTTCACCGTATCCGCCCGTTGTTGCCGGGAAGTTGAAGTCGCCGTCACGTTCAACCTCGGGGATTGATGTGCCCGATTGGGGTGAGGCAGACTGCGGGGCGTCAGTAGAACCACACGCTACTAGACCAAGGGAAACGGTGATGGTGAGGACGGCTGCAGCCGCCTTATGCATAATCTTCATGTTTGCTTTCGGCTCAGTGGAAGGATTCACCACATGCGCAGGTGTTCTGCGCGTTCGGGTTGTCGATGGTGAAGCCCTGACGTTCGATCGAGTCTGCGAAGTCGATCGTTGCACCGGTGAGGTACGGAACCGACATGCGGTCGACGACAACCTCAACACCGTCGAAGTCGCGCACGGCGTCGCCGTCGAGCAAACGGTCATCGAAGTAGAGCTGGTAGATCAGGCCGGAGCAACCACCGGGCTGAACGGCGATGCGCAGGCGAAGGTCGTCGCGACCTTCCTGTTCGAGCAGGCTCTTCACCTTGGCTACTGCAACGTCCGTCAACGTCACTTCGTGTGCGGGTGCTTCGATGCCGGTGTCAGACATGATGCTCCATTCGTTTGAAAAAACTCATTAACAATTGTTTAGAGTACGTGCGTTCGTCGCGTTGTGCCACGGCAGGGGCGCGCGTGGACGCTACGGGTGAGAAAACTAACCGACTATCGCGCCCACGTGCGCGCGATTCGTTCTCCAGCTTCACCCAGGGTGAGCGCCCCATCGGTAAGGAATTGCCCATGCAGACCCCACTGGGCACGTTCGTGCGCGGCAAGTGATGATTCGGCTGCGAGTGCCACGACCGGTAAAGCGTAAAGCCCTGCCACGTCCGTGATCACATCCAGTGATGCGTCAGCGAGCGACGGTGAATGTAGGCGCGGTTCGGCGACGATGACGAGGTTCGCATCTGCGAGCGCAGAATCAAGGTCGCAAATGGCACGCAAGAATTGGCCTGTGGGAACAATTCGTCCCCCCAGTGCACCGACAATCGCGCCGATTCCACCGGCTGCACCGGATCCGGGAGCCGTGCCCCAGTTGGTGGGAGCGGCCTCGTCCCCCATGGGGGACGACAAAAGGTTACGCTTCGCTTTCGTTGAAAGAACACGGGTCAGCATCGAGGTGAGCTGAAGGTTTTGCGATGTGCGCGCCTCAAGGTCGACGCCGAGCGCCAGCACGGATGACAGTCCCAGCAGTGGCCTCATCGACGAGGCCGCGACCACCACATCACGACCGGCGATTGTGGCGCGGGCAGTATCGAGCGCACGTCGCAGCCGGTCTTCAAGATCCGGACCATCGCTCAAATCGACGTTGGATAGGGCGCTCAAAAACCCGAATCCGCAGTCAACGTCAATCGAATGGGCGCCTTCAATAAGCGGGGTGAGCCCGCCGTCAAGGGCATCGAGCGTGCGCTGGCCCGCGTCGAACGTGGATTCTTCGTGGATGGGAACGACGATCGGTGCCCAGCCGGTGGCCTGCGCTTGCGCGAGTGCTTCGGTGAAGGCAACGCCAGCTCCAAAAGGAACAAGGCGAATATTCCAGTCGGGTTTGCGCGCGCTAAACCCGTCAGCGCAGGCATGTAAAGCAGCCAGCGTTGACGGGTATGCGGGGTCACCGCCGGTCCAGTGCCCGGCGATGACCAGTGTTGAACTCACAGTTGGGGCAGACGCGTCAGGAGCAGTGCTTCAGCAAGAATCGCTGCACGCAGGTCCGGGATCGACTGCGACTCGTCTTCGGAGTGCGCGTTCGTGAGCGGATCCTCAACGCCGGTCACGACCACCTGAGCGTGAGGGAACAGGCGCTGGAAGTCGGTGATGAACGGGATCGAGCCACCCACACCAATGTTTACAGACTTCACGCCCCACGCATCCGACAGGGCCTCGTGCAGAAGCTTCGTGACGGGTGAATCCATATCCGCTTGGTAGCCGTTTCCGGCTTCGTTGCGGGTGATCTCAAGGTGGGCGCCGAACGGTGCGTGCGACTCGAGGTGCTCGATAAGACGATCCATGGCCTCAACCGGATCCTTGCCCGGGACGACGCGCATCGACAGGCGGAAGCGAGTGTGCGGAGCTATCGTATTCGACGAGTTCGACACGGGGCACGCGTCAAAACCGATGACGGAAACGCTGGGCTTGGTCCACACGCGGGCGGCCAGATCGCCACTACCGGCAAGCTGAACGCCGTCAAGCAGGCCAGCCGCTGCGCGGAACTCATCTTCTGGCCAATCCACGTCAGCCTTATCGGAGCCACCAAGACCCTCGACAACCAGATCGCCCTTCTCGTCGTACAGGGACGAGATAAGCATGGCAGCGCAGGTCACCGAGTCCAGCATCGGGCCACCGAACATACCGGAGTGAACCGCGTGGTCAGCGACAGTCAGGTCGACGGTGCACACGGAGTTGCCACGCAGGGTCGAGGTGACGGCGGGCTCGCCGACCTTCCAGTTATCGGAGTCGGCGACGACGATGACGTCAGCCTTCAGCTTGTCCTTGTGGGTTTCAAGGAAGGTCGTAAACGACGGGGAACCGATTTCTTCTTCGCCTTCGATAAAGACAACAACATTCACCGGCAGGCGATCCTTCAACAGCGACATCGCACCGAAGTGAACGATGACGCCGGCACCGTCATCCGAGGTGCCTCGACCGTAGATGCGATCCCCGCGAACCTCGGCAACAAACGGGTCAGATGCCCAGCGGGACACATCGCCGGTCGGCTGAACATCGTGGTGAGCGTAAAGCAGAACCGTCGGTGCGCCCTCAACCTTCGGGCTGGTCGCCACGATGGCGGGCTTACCTTCCACGCCTTCGGGCATGGTGACGCGAAGAACCTCAGCGTCAAAACCAAGCGATGCGAAGCGCTCACACACGTGTGCGGCGCTACGAGCCAGGTCTTCCTGGTGCGCAGGATCGGAAGAAACCGAAGGAATTGCAACCAAAGTCTTCAATTCATCAAGGAAAGAATCGAAGGAGGAATCGAGCAAAGAATTGAGTTCATCTCGCGACGGCGCGAGTGCAGATGTTTCAGACATGACTCTTACATTACTGGACGAAATGAGCCTTTGGCGCTTTCATCAGTTAGCCTGTGTACGTATTTCATGCACCCATCACTGGCATTCAAAGGGGATTACAGGTGTCCGAAGCCGAAAAGCAAAACGAAACGACCGGCAAGAAGGGACGTCCCACTCCGAAGAGGAAGGACGCTCAGGCGCGTAATTCTCACCCGCTGGTTCCCGCTGATCGTAAGGAAGCAAAGCGTCAGGCACGTGCCCAGCGCGATGCGCAGTTCAAGCGTGAGCAGATGGCATTGGAGACCGGCGACGAACGCTACCTGCCCGTCCGAGACAAGGGTCGCGTGCGTCGTTTCATCCGCGATTACGTCGATGCACGCTGGTCGTTCTCTGAGTTCCTTCTTCCCGTGATGGTGATCTTCCTGATCGCGATGATGGGGGTTTCCCTGATCCGTTCGCTTCCAGCTAACGTCACAAGCATCATGATGATCTCGGTGACTGTCGCGCTCTACGGCCTATTCCTGATCTCAATCATCGAAGGCGTTGTTGTGTGGCGCACGCTGAAGCGTCGCATCGGCGAGCGCTACCCGAACGATCAGATTGCAGCGCGTTCGTGGTACTACTGCTTCTCGCGCATGATCATGGCTCGCCGTTGGCGTAGCCCTCGTCCGCAGGTTGCGCGTGGTGAATTCCCGGGTAAAAAGAAGATCAAGTAACCCGGTTACTTCCGCTTAAAAGTCGAGGTCACGCCCGCTGGCCTCGACTTTTTAGTATCGCTTCTGCCACTTCGCCGATTGCGTATGGTGGTTCCTCGTTCGTGTTTTACGAGGCCACCTGGCCGACATGGCGAGTTGCCCAGAATACGACTGCGGAGGCTGCTGCGACGTTCAGCGAGTCGACTCCCCCAGCCATTGGAATACGCACAACGGTGTCGGCGTTCGCGATAGTGCGCGGTTTCAATCCGTCGCCTTCTGTTCCCATGACCATCGCGATCTTGGCGTCTGGCACGGTGCAGGCATCGGATTCAACAAACTCGTCCAAGCTGACTGAGTCGTCAGACAGTGCGAGTGCTGCAACGTGGAAGCCAGCATCGTGCAGTTCATCCATTGCGGGCCACTTTTCCATGCGAGTCCACGGCACTTGAAAGACCGTGCCCATTGAGACTCGAACCGATCGCCGATAGAGCGGGTCAGCGCAACTGGGCGTCACCAGAACGGCATCGACGCCAAGAGCGGCCGCGGACCGGAAAGCTGCACCGACATTCGTGTGATCAACGAGGTCTTCAAGAATGACGATGCGACGTGCTGGCTCACCGTTACGGGCAGTTTTCAAAAGATCACTGACTGACTCCAAGACCGGGCGTTGCATCGCTGCCAATGCGCCTCGATGCAGATGAAAACCGGTGATGGTTTCTAAAAGAGCCTCGTCCGCCATGAAAATCGGGATGTCTGCCCCGTCGGGCGACCCCGTTGCCTTCTCGATCAGCGGAGCAAGATCACTCATCCATTTTTCAGCCATAAGGAATGACCGCGGATGATGACCGATTTCTAGGGCACGCATAATCACGTTCGTTGACTCTGCCATGTAGAGTCCGCGTTCGGGTTCAAGAGCGGCACGAAGCTTGACGTCTTTCAGCTTCGTGTAATCGGCCAGACGAGGATCTTGGTCAAGATCAGCCGATTGAAGAGGAATAATCACGGACGCACCTTCGCCAATTCCCTGTTCACTTCACCCGGCCATGATGGCCCCTCGTAGATGAACGCGGTGAAGGCTTCGACAAGATCGGCACCTGCACTCAGCATGGCGCGCGCATCGTTCGAAGTGAAGATTCCGCCGGCTCCGATCAGGATCTGCTCATCATCGAGGTTCGAGGCAACAAGGCGTACAACGTCCAGGGCACGCTCACGCAATGGAGCTCCGGATACACCACCATCACCCAGATCGTGGTTGATGGTCGTGTTCGTGGCGACTACACCAGCCACACCCAGTTCGCGCGTGAGCGCACAGATGTCGACGATATCTTCATCAGCCAGATCGGGAGCAATCTTGACGAACAGAGGAATCGGACGGTCCGTGGCTTCCTCGCAACCTTTTCGGGCTGCCTGCAGGATCAGACGAAGCGAATCAACGGATTGAAGATCGCGAAGCCCCGGAGTGTTCGGAGAAGACACATTGACGATCACAAAATCAACCCACGGTGAAAGCTTGCGAGCGCAGTATTCGTAATCTGCCGGGGCCTCTTCGGCGGGAGTTACCTTGTTTTTCCCAATATTGGCACCAACAATCGCGTTGCGACCCGCTTTTGTTGAACGCAGTTTCTTCAAGCGCTCACCCGCAGCATCGGCACCTTCGTTGTTGAATCCCATGCGATTACGAAGACCCTGAGATTCCATCAGACGCCACAAGCGAGGTCCCTCATTGCCAGGTTGGCCCTTCGGGGTGATCGTACCGACCTCGACGAATCCGAAGCCCAAAGCAGTCAGTCCAAGAACCGCACACGCATCTTTGTCCATTCCTGCTGCAAGACCCAGGCGGTGACGTACAAGACGCCTGCCAATGTAAACCTTGCGTCGCTCTGGAAGCGAATCAACATCGATATCGTCAAAGTGACCGATCGTCGCTCGCATTAAACCGCGAGTAAGTGCACACTTTCCTGCATGTTCAATGGCAGTAATACCCAAATGATGAGCCATCTCAGGATCGATGCGATAAATGAACGTTTTAAACAACCACGAGTACGTCTGACGGATCATGCCTTAAGCCTATGTGTTTCAGTCCCACCATATCCACCACCCATTTCGTGATTGAAAATCGGTGGGGACTAAGAGAAATTCATCAGGATCCCCTTGAGCGCTGGTCAGCCCGTATTTTTCACGAAGAATCGGCCAACATAACGCCAACGAACGTGCATATGGAGCCTGCGCAGAGCAGTCGGGTGTGGAAGGAAGATAGATTCCATCAATGCTGATCCGTTCGTCAAAACGAGGTGCACACACAACGTATCCGCTCAAATAGACTCCCCGATTGTTCGCGCACGCTTTCAATAGGTCACACACCTGTGGTCCGGAGTTTTGTGATTCTTCCAGGTTTGCTTTGGGAAGCAGGGACAGAAGCTCACCAGCAACGTGGGATCCGATCATGTCAAAACGTGCAAAATCATCGCTCAAAGCGGGAAGACACATATAGGGCGATAACAGTTCATAGAGCCCCGTTTCGTGAACCCAATGGCGTGGACCGTACAGTCCCTCATAGCCCGACATTGGTTGAAGAGTATTCAGCGTCATCATGCAATCCTTTCTTCGTTGAAAACGACTGCTTTTACTGAACGCCGAACCGGCTGAGGGCGCATCTTCATTCCCTCGCTTCTGTGGATAAGTGCCCCTTCATCACTTTTGTGGATAACTCCCCAGGACTGGCCAATACGACAACGCCATCGACTACACCCCCACATACCAAGACGGCTCCCTAGATATCCGCACAGGCTGGGCAGGCCACTCAAGCACCCCGACACGCCCGGAAAAAGACACACAATTCGGGCATCAGCCCCCCTTGGGTATTAATCCAAAACTCGGGTGGAATGCAATAAAGGCGGTGGCCGGTGATGAACAGTCATCACCG
>NZ_JBHNPV010000075.1:0-4953 GCF_059082735.1 Actinotignum sp. usb-actsch-rep-73
TCCGGGAGGCGGGGCGACCCGGCGAGAGCTGCGATATACCTTGCGCCGGGAATGCTCGGTTTTGTGTGCTTCATAATCGTCCCACTCGTAGCCTCGCTGGTGATCAGCTTCTTCAGTTGGTCGCTCTTTGGGGGCGCGACCTTCGTCGGTCTCGACAACTACGTCCGCATGCTCTCCGGACAGGACCCAGCGTTCTGGATCGTCATGCGCAACACCGTCGTCTTCGCGCTGAGCTACACATTCCTCAACCTGGTGATCTCGCTAGGTTTGTCATACTGGCTTCAGCACTTGCCAGACTTCTGGTCCCGCTTCCTGCGCGTTGTCTTCTTCATCCCCGTCGTCACCCCGATGGCGGGCAACGCGCTCATCTGGCGTCTTCTTCTATCCGACCAAGGCGTTGTGAACGCGGGGCTCGGCTCCATCGGCGTCGAGCCGGTCTCCTGGCTCAACACCCCTGTGCTCGCGATGGTCTCTCTTCTGATTATGTCCCTGTGGCAGGGACTGGGCTACAACATCGTTGTTCTGACGGCTGGCCTCAACGGGCTGAACACGTCCGTCCTTGAGGCTGCGACTATTGACGGCGCTAACGGATTCCAGCGCTTCTTCAAGGTTGTCTTTCCGATGATCTCCCCGACCGTCTTCTTCTGCACGATCATGACAGTCATTGGGGCATTCAAGGTCTTTGCTCAGCCCTATTTCCTTACCGCCGGAGGCCCGGGAGAGAACACGAATACGATGGTTCTCTACTTGTACCGAAACGGCTTCGCTTTCGACAAGCTTGGCTACGCGTCCTCGTTGGCTTGGGTCCTCTTTGTCGTCGTCATGCTGCTGACTGCCCTCCAGTTCAGCCAGCAGAAAAAGTGGGTGAATTACGATGCGTGACAACTCGCGAGTGTCCCTCGGACGCAGGATCGGTCGAATCGGTTCCGCCGTCCTCCTCGTCCTCATAGCCCTCGTATTCCTTTTCCCCTTCTCTTGGATGGTCGTTACCTCCTTGAAGCCGACTGCCGAGGTCTTCTCGTCGGGCGCCTCGCTCGTCGCATCGCGACTCGAGTGGTCGAACTACCCGTCGGCTCTCACCTCGATTCCTTTCGGCCGCGTCATTCTCAATTCTTTCATCGTTTCGATCGCTGGCGCCCTCCTTTCAGTTTTCGTTTCAACGCTCTCGGCCTACGCCTTTGCGCGTCTGCGCTTCAGATTCCGTGACCAGCTGTTCCTCCTGTTCATCGGCACGCTCGTCCTTCCTCAGGAAGTCCTTGTTATCCCCCTCTATATTGGGATGCAACGCCTCGGCCTCATGAACTCCTACTTCGCGCTAATCGTTCCCTTCGCCTTCGGGGCTTTCGGCGCCTTCCTCATCCGTCAATTCCTTCTTTCCCTGCCCCTCGAATTCGAGGAGGCTGCGAGGATCGACGGGTGTTCGGATTTTGAGATCATGACGAAGATTCTTCTGCCTCTCCTCAAGGCGCCGATCATGGTCGTCGGGGTCTTCGCCTTCATCGACTACTGGTCGACGTTCCTTTGGCCGCTCATCGTCGTTAACGATTCGAGTCTCGCCACCATCCCGCTGGGCCTCCAGATGTTCTCTGGGGAGCGCGGCACGGATTGGGGCCCGATGATGGCCGCAGTGACCTTGACGACGATCCCCTCGATCTTCATCGTCGTCTTCCTTCAGAAACAACTCGAGAAGGGCGTCGCTCTCGGTGCCTTCGGAGGTCGATAAACATGGAATTCACACCGCAGACCGTGGAGTACTCAGCGAGCGACTGGTCGGATCTCGTCAGACCTACCCCGCAGTGGTACTCCGACGCCCCCCTCGGATTCTTCGTCCATTGGGGTGCCTACTCCTTGCCGGCTTGGGCCGAGGATCATGGTGAGCTTGGCACCGAGGCCGACTGGGTTCAGTGGTTCACTCACAATTCCTATGCCGAGTGGTACTACAACACGATCCGCATTCCGGGATCGCCCGCGAGCGTTCGTCACCAGGAGCTCTACGGCAAGCTCGACTACGACTCCTTCCTTGACATGTGGGATGCGCGACGATTCGACGCCCATGACTGGCTCGCCCGTTTCTCGGCGGCTGGCGCCGACTACGCGGTCCTGACGACGAAGCACCATGACGGCATCACCTTGTGGGACGCCCCCGAGACCGGGACCCGAAACACGGTCGCTCGCGGACCGCGGCGCAACTTCGTAGAGGCATTCGCCGATGCGACCCGTGAGGCTGGGCTGCACTTGGGCCTCTACTACTCGGGCGGACTCGATTGGCACTACAGGCCCTTCCCGCCAATCGTCACTGACGAGCAATGCAACGACCTTCACCGTCCCAAGGACCGCGATTACGCGCGCTACGCATTCGTCCAGTCGAAGGATCTCATTGACCGCTATCGCCCGGACGTGTTCTGGAATGACATCGACTGGCCCGACGAGGGGAAGAACTTCGGAGAATACGGTCTCGGTCGCCTGATGGAGCACTTCTATGCGGTGTGCCCGCAGGGGGTGACGAATGACCGCTACGGCGGCGTGCACTCAGACTTCCTCACTTCGGAGTATCAGCACTTCGGTGCCTCCGAGTCGGCTTCGGTTTGGGAGAACTGCCGCGGAGTGGGCCTGTCATTCGGCTACAACCGCAATGAGGGTCCCGAGCAGTACCTCGATGGGCCCGCGGCCGTCCGGCATCTCCTCGACGTCGTCACACGCGGCGGGCGCCTGCTTCTCAATGTTGGCCCGAAGGCCGACGGATCGATCCCCGAGGAGCAGATCGCGGCACTCGACGGCCTCGCGGAATTCATGGGACCGTACAAGGCGGAAACCGTTCGCGGCGCCGTCCTTGACACCCCCTTGGAGTCGACGGGATGGGCGCGGGGTCTTCGGCACGCGGACCATGCGACCCTCTTCGTCTCCGCCGACGCGAGCGAGGTTCGCGGTCTCCCCAGCGGTGTCGACTGGTCGCGCGCGACCTCTCGCGGTGCTCGGATCGAGTTCGAGGATGGTCTCCTTCGGCTGGAGGTCCCCGAAGGTGTGCCCTCGGTGATCACGGCTCCACTGAACTGAGTAGAGCGGAGGGGGCGCCGACCGCCCCCTCCGCTATCCGTCCGGCCCATGCGAACCGCTTAGAAAGCGCCTCGGGAGATCCCCGTCATGCCTTCTCGGGGGCGCCCCGTCGTCTCTGATTACCTGTGACGATGGCTCAATTCGACTGAGAGTCGTGAAGTGTGAAGCGGAAGGAGTAGAGCTCCGCGTTGTAGATGTGCGTGCCGAATTCGATGACCTCGTTCGCTGCATCGTAGGCAGTGCGCTCCATTGTGAGGACGGGCTCGCCAGTACGTTCTGAACCGAAGGACGGGAAAGCTTGCGTGTGGTGTCCGTCTGTAAAAGCAGCCATTGCTAACAGGTCGGATGCCGTGACGACTCCCTGTCCTCCTCGGCCGTGGATTCTCACTTCAACCATGTCTTCGACCGTAGGTTGATTGTCAACAATTTGTGTGAGCCCTGAAAAAGTCGCGTAATAGCGCTGTTTATACGTGTCGAAAGGTGAGATTGTTAGTGACGGGCGACATAAAAACGTGCAACCGAAGTGTCGTAAAATGATGAGTGGTGCACATCACGTCAATTGGCCCTAATGCCTATGTGAACCCTATGTCCTCCAGAGTGTGCCGACCTTGTCGCCACATTCCTTGGAGTGAACATTGGTGTCCTCGCAGTGACGATCGTCCTCGCGCGGTCGCGGACGATGGCAAAGACACCTAACCTGGAAGGAAATCGGCGCTGCTCGACACTAAGGAGCGGGCAGGCGCCTGCGACGAATATGATCAGCGAAAACTGAAAGGACAGTCATGAGCCTGCCATCTGAAAAACTTGCCGAACTTGGCCTGGAACTTCCGCCCGTCGCAACTCCTGTTGCCGCATACGTGCCAGCCGTCCTCGACCGCGGTGTTATTCGCACCTCGGGTCAGCTCCCTGTTGTTGACGGTGAACCCGTTTGCATCGGTGCAGTCGGTGAGGATGCAACTGACCCCGAAGATGCCAAGGATGCCGCACGCCTTTGCGCGCTCAATGCGATCGCGGCAGCCGCGACGTTGGCGGGTGGCGTCGACAACCTCGCAGGTGTCGTCAAGGTTGTTGGCTTCGTGTCGTCGCGTCCTGACTTCTACGGCCAGGCCGGCGTCATCAATGGTGCGTCTGAACTATTCGCTGAAATCTTCGGCACCGCACACGCGCGTTCTGCATTCGGTGTTGCGGCCCTGCCGTTGAACGTATCTGTCGAGGTCGAAGCAGAATTCGCGCTCCGCGAAGACTGATCTGCTCGCGCTGAAATGGCGCGGAAGTCCTATAGTGAACGGGTACCCCCATAGGGTATATTTCGAGTGAATGACTCAAGCTTTTGGAGGAAAAATGGCCGACGCCCTGCCCGAGACAGCACCCTCGCAGAACCATCAGACATTCAAGCTCGTTGACGCGCGAACCAGCACCGAAGACGTGAAGTCCGAAGGTGGCTGTGGCTGTGGCGGCCACGGAAACGGTGGAGGATGCGGTGGCAAGGGTCGCGGCCACGAGGTCCCCGTTGAAGAAACCGCGTCCGGTTGTGGCTGTGGTGGACACGGTCATAGGGCTGAAGAGGCAAAGCCGGAAGGCGGTTGTGGTTGCGGTGGTAAGGGACATGGCCGCGGAGGTCATGGACACGGCCATCACGGTCACGGACACTGCGGCCATGGTGCGGGCGTTGAAGAACTCGTTCTTCACTCGATCCCGAAGGTCGTTCGTCGCGCAGCCTTGTTCGCGGCAATGGATTCTCTGCCGGTAGGCGAAAACATCCAGATCTGCGCTCCGCATCAGCCTGACCCGCTGTTTGCTCACCTGCAGGGCTCCGAGTCTCACTACCGTGTCGAGACCATCGAAGCGGGCCCGGAAAACTGGCGCTACCGCGTCACGCGTATTTCCTGATCATTCACT
>NZ_JBHNPV010000076.1:0-56346 GCF_059082735.1 Actinotignum sp. usb-actsch-rep-73
TCGTCAATAAGCAGTTGGCGCGATCATCACACGAGGACGCATCAATCGCAAGCGATACTAGCGGTCCTCTTTCGCACGCAGGTAACGCGACAGCGACAACTCTGCCACCGAATCAAACAGCAGAATAGCGCCGAGCACACCACCGAACTTCATCCAACCACGACGCGGAGCCTGCGCGCGCGCCGCGAGGGTCAGCAACATCGTGCCGACGATAGCCTCGGCACCGGCAAAATACTTCACCAGATGCGGACGATCGACGGCGATTGAATGGTAGGACTCCCATAGAGGCTGAGCCGGTGAATCCGGTTCCTTCAGCATGATGTCCACGCTACGACCGATCGCGTTTGAAATACCGCGAGCCATGTGGAGCTTCGCGCCTTCAACCTCATCGGCATCAATGTGCCCTAGCAGGAAGCCCGCAACGGACTCGGGCAGACCAAGCGCCTTCACCGCAGCGACAACAGCGTCATCACCGAACAGGGACGTCGACTTGTACAGATCGTCAACGTTCGACCCGTTCACCGCGTCCGCAATCTTCTTCAAATTCGGACGTTCGCCGACGAGATCCAGGATCTCGTCGTCAACCTCTGTCGGCACATTGTGCGCGCCCGGAATGATCTTTGAGTCCATCGCCCAGTTGTGAATAACAACGTGTTCCAAGTGGTCATCCGTGACCAGGAAAATTTGGAACTCATCATCCTGCTTCGACAGGGTTATCAGTGGCAGTTCACCGAAGTTCCAACCGGCTTTTTCAACCGGAAGCTCAGCAAGAAGCAGGCGCTGGCCACCATTGCCCTCAAGATCGGCAAGATCGATACCCTCAAGCGCTGCAAGCAACGGCACCGACGACGCAGGTGTATTACCAATCTCAACGATTCGCGAGGATTCTGCCGGCTCATCGTCATCCAAGTCGTCATCCCACACGTCAGCAAGCGGACTGCCCCCTTCGGGAGTATGGTCCACGACCACGGTCGAAATACGGACTTCGCCCTCAAAACGGGATGCAAGCTCTTCGGCAAGATCCTCGATTGTGGGACCTTCAGAAATCGTATTGTCACGAACAACGCCAAGACGACCGCCAGAAACAGCGAAGTCAACGCCCACAAAGTGCGGGGCAGACGGATACCACTCGACTTTCGCTAGGATGGCGCGCTCATGCAACTCATTGATAACGGCCTTGGGATCAAGACCCGCGCCGATGATCATGCCTTCAACTGAAGTCCACACCTGGCCCATAGCGACCACCCTTCTTACGTCGAACTGTTCTAATCTCATCACGTTTCACCCGCGTTGTCGCTATCTGAGGCACTCTTTCAGCGAAAGCGCGCAAAACTTCCAGTGTGGCCGGACAAAAGTGCGCCCTCACGCATGCGAAACAGGGCTAAACGCGGAAAGGGCCCGCAGCCGTAGCTGCGGACCCCGTCCGTTGATCAGGTAAAAGATCAGGCCATCTTGGTTCCGACGGAACCAAGACGCTGGCAAGCCTCGACGACGCGAGCAGCCATGCCTGCTTCAGCGGACTTGCCCCACGAACGCGGGTCGTACTGCTTCTTGTTGCCGACCTCGCCGTCGATCTTCAGGACACCGTCGTAGTTGCGGAACATGTGCTCCACGACCGGACGGGTGAAGGCGTACTGGGTGTCGGTGTCGACGTTCATCTTGATGACGCCGTTTTCGACTGCGAGGGCAATTTCCTCTGCGGTCGAACCGGAGCCACCGTGCATGACCAGGTCGAACGGACGGTTGTTCTTCCAACCAACCTTTGCTGCAACCTCTTCCTGGATGGTGCCCAGAATTTCGGGACGAAGCTTGACGTGACCCGGCTTGTAAACGCCGTGGACATTACCGAAGGTCAGAGCGGTCAGGTAACGGCCGTTCTCGCCAAGACCGAGGGCCTCAACGGTCTTGAGTGCATCTTCGGTGGTTGTGTAGAGCTTCTCGTTGATTTCGCCGACAACACCGTCTTCTTCGCCACCGACAACGCCGATTTCGATTTCGAGGATGGTGTTTGCCTTCTGGGAGAGGGCGAGGAGTTCCTTGGCGATCTCCAGGTTCTCGGCGAGCGGAACAGCGGAGCCGTCCCACATGTGCGACTGGAAGGTCGGCAGATCCTGGGTTGCTTCAATCTCCATGAGCGGGCGGATCCAGGAATCAATATTCTGCTTTGCGCAGTGGTCGGTGTGCAGAGCGATGGTCACGCCGTAGTTCTTGGCGACCTCGGTTGCGTATGCAGCGAGGGCGAGCGAACCGGTGACGCGGTTCTTGATCGTCGAACCGGAAGCGTATTCAGCGCCACCGACGGAAATCTGAACGATACCGTCAGATTCTGCCTCGGCGAAGCCCTGGATAGCAGCGGTAACGGTCTGGGAAGAGGTCACGTTGATCGCGGGGTAGGCAAACTTGCCTTCCTTCGCGCGGTTCAGCATCTCGGCGTAGACCTCAGGGGTTGCGACAGGCACAGGAGCCTCCTATTCGAACGACAGATTTGTCACTGGCTATTGTTCCACACATCGCAAGTTTCATGTGAGGTAGGAAGTCCCTATTTCCTGCACATAAGTGCCTCTAAGGTGGACTTTTGCCCGTGCAGGCAACAAAAAAACAGCGTAGTTTTAGCTTCGCCATCCCGGCCTCGCCGATGAGGAACGAGGCCGCGCACATCACTGAAGCGTCAGGCCAAACTGGACGCGTGCGCCCACATCGCGATTGCCGCCGCGTGGCCAACATTCATTGAGCGCGTCGATCCTCGCTGGGTAATGTGGACGATCACCTCGGCAAGGTCGCTCATTTCCTGGCTCAAACCGGAGGATTCCTCGCCGAAAATCAGGCACGCACGCTTCGGCAGTTCAGTGGATTCCAGTGGCTTGGAGCCCTCCACGTTATCGACGCCGACGAGGCTCATTCCGCGCTCTGCGCACGATCGGGCAAGGTCTTCGGGAGTCTGGCAGTGATCGATCTGCAGGTAGCGGTCAGTCACCATTGCCCCGCGACGATTCCAACGACGACGCCCGACGATGTGGACTCGGCTAGCTCCCAGCGCATTCGCAGTGCGCACGATAGACCCGATATTGAAGTCATGACCGAGGTTCTCGATTGCAACCTCGAACGGGAGCGCGTGGGCTGCGATGTCTTCGCGGATCGCGTCCATCGTCCAGTAGCGATACTGGTCTTCAACGTTACGATGATCGCCGTTCTTCAGTAGTTCAGGATCGTACTTTTCATCGGTCGGAAGCTCGCCAACCCACGGACCAACACCGGGCCTGCTTTCAGAAGCAGGCGTGGCCTCGTCCCCCATTGCACCACCGGAGAGCACACGGCCTGGCACCTGCGCACCGCGCTCACCGGCGCTGACGACATCCTGATAATCATTACTCACGGGCATAACGATAGCGTCTTGCATTACATAGCAAGCACAAGCGGGGGAAATAATGGCACGATTAAGACATGTCTCCACGTCATGCACTCTTGTCCCAAGACGAACACATTGTCCGCCGTATGCGCACGCACTTCAAAGCCATCCTTGGCAATACGCTGGCTGAGCTGGTTCTGATCATTGTCGGCGTCTTCGCGTCGGTCTACCTACCGACTGAGTGGGCGCCCTACAGCCACGAGATCGTCTGGGCAATCGTCATCGTCGCGACATTCCCGATCTTCATCATGCCGTTCATCCGCTGGTTCACCACGACCTTCACGCTGACCACGAAGCGCATCATCACGCGCCACGGCATCATCAATAAGAAGGGTCACGACCTGCCTATCACGCGCATTTCCGACGTAGCAATGGACCGCGACTTTATCGACCGCCTGTTCGGGTGTGGCACTCTGACTCTGCAGACCAGCGCAGACGACCCGCTTGTCCTGCACGATGTTCCGCGCGTCGAATACGTTCAAGTTGAAATCTCGAACCTGCTGTTCAACGACATTCACGGCGCAATCGACGCAGATCCCGAATAGACCCTTATCCATGTCTTTCCCCGATATTCCACATAGGATAAAGACATGACTGATAACGAAATCGCGCCCAAGGCGCTCACTGACATGCCACCTGTTTCCGCATGGCTTTCCGACATGGACGGTGTTCTGGTCAAGGAAAACCGCGCGCTTCCCGGAGCTCAGCAGTTCCTTGAGGCACTGCGCGCCAAGAACATGCCATTCTTGGTTCTGACGAACAACTCAATCTTCACCAACCGCGACCTGTCTGCTCGACTTGAACGGTCCGGTTTGGATGTTGCCGAGGAGCATATTTGGACTTCGGCAAACGCAACCGCAGCATTCCTGTCGCAGCAGTCACCCAACTCGTCCGCATTCGTGATTGGCGAGGCCGGACTGACGACCGCGCTCCACGGCGCCGGCTACATCATGACCGATCAGGATCCTGAGTACGTGGTGCTCGGCGAGACACGTAACTACGACTTCAACGCGATTACCCGAGCAATCCGACTGATCGAAAGTGGCGCAAAGTTCATCGCCACCAACCCGGACGTCACGGGTCCCTCGGATGAAGGCACACTGCCCGCCACCGGTTCGATCGCAGCAATGATCACCGCAGCCACCGGTAAGCGCCCCTACTTCGTCGGCAAACCGAACCCCGTGATGATTCGCGCAGGTCTGAACAAGATCGGCGCTCACTCTGAGCACGCTGCAATGGTCGGCGACCGCATGGACACGGATATTCAGGCGGGTGTTGAAGCCGGTCTGCGCACGCACCTTGTGCTGTCCGGCTCAACGTCAATCGAACAGGTCGAACAGTATCCATACCGCCCATTCGGAATTCACGAGGGTATTGGTGAGCTGATTGAGCTGGTCGAGGCAATCGCCGGCTGACCGCCTGTTTTCCCTTCTCGGGCTGAATGCTCGAGCTCTTGACGATACTGCCCCCAGCCTGAAGTGAACTGTCCTCCGGAAGAAAACTGAATAAATCAGTCCAACTTCCGGGAGACAGTTCAAAGGTTGGGGGCACTTTCGTATACGGCCGGCTACGGAGCGAGAGATGTGGCGAAAGCGTCCCATCCTCTATGCCCACCTACCGTCTAGACTGTGAAGCATGACGAATGACTCTCAAAAAGCCCGCCTGTCCGAACTCGTCAAGGAACTCGCCGTCATCCACGAAAAGGTGACTCTGGCTTCCGGTCGCGAATCTGATTTCTACGTTGATATGCGTCGCGCAACGCTTCATCACGAAGCTGCGCCCCTGATCGGCCACGTCATGCTCGATCTTTTGGAAGAATCCGGTTTCGCTCCGGGCGAAGACTATGTTGCAGTTGGCGGCCTGACCATGGGAGCAGACCCCGTTGCAGCCGCAATGATGCATGCCGCTTCTTCGCGTGGCCTCGACCTTGATGCTTTCGTTGTGCGCAAGGCTGCCAAGGATCACGGCATGAAGCGTCGCATTGAGGGGCCGGACGTGGTCGGCAAGCGCGTGGTTGTCCTCGAAGACACCTCGACCACTGGCGGTTCACCTCTGGAAGCTGCCACTGCTCTGCGTGAAGCAGGAGCCGAGGTCGTTGCTGTTGGAGTCATCGTTGACCGCGCAACTGGCGCTAAAGAACGCATCGAGGCTGAGGGATTCCCCTACTTCTATGCGCTCGGTCTTGAAGACCTCGATCTGGCCTGATTTCGCGGTAGGAATCTGATGCGAAATCAACTCTTTCCGGGACGTTGCTCAGTGTGTTTGAGCGCGGTTGCAGGTCTCACGCTTACTCTTGGCGCATGCTCACCATCGCCCAAGGCAAGCCCACAATCTGCCCCCACAGCGCAGTCAATCGGATCTGAGGCTGGAGCGGGGATCTATGCCGATCCTCAATCAACCCAAGCGCTTCCCGAGATGAGCGCTCCTTCAGCGGGCTGCCAAGCGATGGATGACATTCTCGTCCAGGCACTCGAGTCCTTACCTGAAGGACAAGCCTTTACTGAAGCAACAGTCTCGGGCAATTCCACCACTGCAACTACCGCGTGGGCTTCTTTCGTCAAGGCTTTTGCCTCGGCACAAACTGATGCTCTGGTGCAAGCAGGATCGGTGGATTCCACTGGTACTCATGCAACGGAGGCGTTCAAAGCGTACGCGGATGCAAGTGCGCGCCTGTCTGACGGCTCCTTAAACGAATACGTTGATGATCGGGCTGCAGAAGAAGCAATTAAGACCGGGAAGATGCCCGAGTTGAACCCCGAATATGCATCAACTGTGGAGCTCTTCAACTCCGCGCACATCACCTTGACCAACTGTCTTCCGCACTGGCCAATCGTGTTCTAAGACAGAGTTCCAAGGCAGATCTCCAAGGAAAATCTCAAGACCAGTAAAGATCTCAAGACCAGTAAAGACTCTCGCTTCCCTATACTGACGAACGAGGCCCCTCAGTTTCCTGAGGGGCCTCGTTACGTGCCGGCAAACTGGAAAGCTACCGACCTGCTAGATCACGATTCTCTTTACGGGAACGGGCGAATGATCCACGGTGCGGTGTTGGAGTATCCGTAGCTGGTCCACACGGAATCAACACGAGCCGGATTCCCCATCCAGTCGGTGTGGACAACCCGCTCATTACCCAAGTAGAGCGACACATGCGTCACTACGCCACCCGACGTGTAGAAGATCAAGTCACCACGTTGCCTTTGCGACAGCGGAAGATATTGGAATCCGGAGTAGTTGTAGAGCTCCTGCGAGGTGCGATAGGCAGGCCACGCATGCTTGAGCACGTTAATCGGTTGTGGATCAAGGCCACCTGCGTGTAGTGCTTGAAGCACCAAACCCGAACAGTCAAAGCCCAAGTTGTACGGGCCAGCTCCACCCCAAGTGTAGGGCGATCCCACCTGCGCCAAGGCGTAGGAAATCATTGCTTCAATGTGTTCGGAGCGGGTTGCGCTAACCGAAACGGTCGGCGCAACTTGATACTGGTCGACATACCAGGAATACCCGGTTCCCATCGCGTTCCATGTGCGCTCGTCGACGACGCCCGTTTGTGGCAGGCCCGCTCGACGCTGGAAGTTACGCACTGCCGACATAAAACTACTGTCAACGGACGCCAGCTTCATCGTGTGCCAGATACCTAGGCGCTGTTGAACGATTCTGACTTTCACGCCGTTCATGCCGTAGGTCAGAGTATTGGTAGCCCATCCAAGGGACTGAATTGACATTGTCGGTTGTAGATAGCCGGCAGGAGCTTGGTAGTTGACCCATTGACCCGATGAGAGGAAGTTGTACCATTTCCCGTCGATCGTGCGACCAGCATTCGCCATGATGCCTGTAACGGGATCAAGGTAGTACCAATCTAAACCAACCCGTTGCCATCCAAGACCGACTTCACCTGAAGGCTTGCGGTAATGCCAACCATCTGCGCGCTTGTACCATCCGGTCAACATCGCACCGTTAGATGCGAACTCATAGGAGTTCCCGCCGATAGTTCGCTCGCCTGTCGCCATGATGCCTGTAACGGGATCAAGGTAGTACCACGTACCTCGATCATTCAACCAACCATGAACTTCATCGCCGAGCGTAGTCGCGTAATGCCACCCATCGGACATCTCAACCCAGCCGGTCTTCATTGCGCCATTGGCGTCGAAAGTGTAGGTCCTGCCACCAATTGTCTTGGAAGCATTTTCAACCATGACGCCATTTGATGGATCGAGGTAATACCACACCCCATTCAGACCCAGCCAGCCGAGGTACTCGACGCCGTTGGAATCGGAATAGCGCCAGCCTTCCTTCAGCTTGGTCCAGCCGGTAGACATTGCACCTGAAGCGTTGAACACGTAGGTGGTTCCATTGATCGTGCGTCGGCCGGTCTGCATGATTCCCGTGGACGGATCAAGGTAGTACCACGTACCTCGATCATTCAACCAACCATGAACTTCAACGCCGAACGTAGTCGCGTAATGCCACCCATCGGAGATCTCAACCCAACCGGTCAACATCGCGCCGGAGGCATTGAAGAAGTAGGTTTCGTTTTCCACTTGCTTCTGGCCGGTGACCATCTGTCCCGTTTCAGAATCGAGGTAGTACCACGTACCTCGATCATTCAACCAACCTGTGGTAAGAGCACCAGACGCGGATGCGTAGAACCACGAATCAGAGTTGCGGAACCAGTTACTTGCCATGGTCCCGTTCGCATCGAAGTAGTAGGTGGAGCCGTTAATGCGCGCCCACGAGTCTTTCAGGAGCGTCCCATCGGGTTGCTTCCACTGCCAGACGCCGGAGTAGATCCATGAACCTTCAGGGGATTGCAAAGGCTCGTGGGCAGTCGTCTTTTTCGGGGTAGCGACAGGAGCTACGGTTTCAGCTCCTAGAGGTGAAGTACCCCCCACTTGATTCTGCGGGTTTTCTTGGGGATCGCTCTGGGTTGCGACGGTCAAAGGTGCGCTTTCACCGTTTTCGTCAGCAAACGTGGCGACGTTCGTCGACAGGACAAGCCCAGAGATAACACACGCGCTTGCCAATGTACGCCACGGGACTTGGTGTGAAACTCTCATTGTTCCCCTTGTATTGCAATTCCGTAGATGGCACCAAGATCAGCCACATTGGATTACTAGTAAATACTACTCAGGAATCACCTTATCGAATGGCGCACGTTACTGTACAGCAGCGAATCACGACGAAATGAGCACGTCGACTTCCGGACTATCCAGCACATCGAACAATTTCACGTTCGGGGTTGCGCGGATTTTACGAGGACGACCAGACGTTCAGGAACGCCATACTCCAGAAGCGTCGAAGGAGTAGGTTTTTCCACCAATATTCTTCGAGGTGTTTGCGACCATGATGCCCGTTGAGGGATCCATGTAGTACCAGTAGCCGTTCACGATTGCCCAGCCAACAGCCTCGGCACCACTGGTTGAGGAGTAGTGCCAACCATCGCTCAGACGTGCCCAGCCGGTAGACATTGCACCCGAAGCGTTGAACACGTAGGTGGTTTCATTGATCGTGTGGCGTCCGGTCTTCATGATTCCCGTGGACGGATCAAGGTAGTACCACGTTCCTCGATCATTCAACCAGCCGTAGGTTTCGTACCCGGATGCGTTGAGGTAACGCCAACCGTCAGAGTTTGATACCCAGCCGGTCTTCATCTTGCCATTGGCGTCGAAAGTGTAGGTCCTGCCACCAATTGTCTTGGAAGCATTTTCGACCATGACGCCATTTGATGGATCGAGGTAATACCACGCCCCATTCAGACCCAGCCAGCCGAGGTACTCGACGCCGTTGGAATCGGAATAGCGCCAGCCTTCCTTCAACTTGGTCCAGCCGGTAGACATTGCACCCGAAGAGTTGAACACGTAGGTGGTTCCATTGATCGCGCGTCGGCCGGTCTGCATGATTCCCGTGGACGGATCAAGGTAGTACCAGGTGCCGTTCAGCTTGAGCCAGCCGAAGACGCGGTCACCTAATGCGTCGATGTAGCGCCAACCTTGCGACATGGAGACCCAGCCGGTCTTCATCTTGCCGTCAATGTCGAAGAGGTATAGCTTTCCGTTGATGGTCTTCTCCGTGTCTGCGACCATCTTGCCGGTCGTCGGATCAAGGTAGTACCAGGTTTCGCCGAGCTTGAGCCAGCCGGCGGTGTGTAGGGCTCCCGCATAGCCTCCTGAAGGCTGGAAATAGTACCAAGTGCCATCCTCTTTGTACCAACTGGTATTCATCCAGCCTGTTGTATCAAAGTGATAGATGTGCCCATTGATTTTTGCCCAGGTTGACGCAATCTGGAGACCCGTGCCGTTAGCAGCCCAACGCCAATCGCCACCAATGTTCTGCCAGTTTCCTCCGGACGGGGCGTAGGGAGTGGTGGAGGTTGTCACCGTTGAAGGGGACAAAGGATTTACGCCCGACTGCAGGTCCATCTGAGCTGCTTGCGGAATAGTTACCCCTGTTGCACTCTGCGCGGAGTCGGCGCTTGTCGCTTTTACTCCGGAAATGATAAGCGCGGCAGCTACGAGGCCAAGCAGAGCCGTTCGCTTCGTCATACGCAGTTTCATTGGCGAGTTCTTCCTTCAATCGACTGATCGTTGAATGGGAGTCAACGGACACACGTCGAGCAGACATGTCATTACAGAGTATCGGTGAACAAAATGAGGGAGCAAGAGCTAAACCACATTATTATCACCAATCACATTAGTAACAGTAGCCCCATTAAGTGCTGATACGCACTCACATATGCGGAACAGCCCGCATCACACGACGCGTCAAAGAACGCGGAGCAAACTTCATCAACGCCATCCCGACCTTCGCAGGAACAGTCGGTGTGACCAACACTTTCCCGCGACGCACCGCGTCAAGGCCAGCAGTCACAACTTCCTCAGGGGTCGCCAAGAACGTATCCGGCACCTCTTCCATATCGACACCAGCCTTTGTAAAGAATTCAGTACGAACCGGCCCCGGCATAACAGCGGTAGCAGTCACTCCCGAGCCTCGTAATTCCTCCGACAGGCCCTCGGTGAACGCAACGACCCATGCTTTATGCGCGGAGTAGGTGCCCGCCCCTGTTCGCGACGCTACCGATGCCGTGTTGATGATGGCACCTCGGTGGCGCACGCGCATCGACCGAGCTGCATGATGCGACAACACCATCACCGCACGAACCATGACATCCAAGCCATAGAGCTCAGCATCAAGGTCGTTGTCAGGGAAGGACGTACCTAGCCCGAATCCGGCATTATTCACCAGCAGATCGATGGGCTTCAGAGCCGAAGCGCCCACTTCAGCACCACCCACATCCAGACGCTCAGCGACGCGAGCCAGCTGGTCAGGATTCGCCAAGTCAGCGACGATCACCTCTGCGTTAATCCCCGCGTAGGCGTGAAGTCGCTCCGCAAGCTGATGCAATGTCGCTTCACTCCGTGCCACCAGGACCAGGTCATGGCCACCTGCAGCCAGTTGCCAACAAAACTCTTCGCCAATGCCCGACGTCGCGCCGGTAACAAGTGCAGTTCCCATGAGATAAGCCTACGAGGCAAAACACGCCAGCGTCAGGGACCTTCACCCTCAACTACCGCAGGAGCGAAAGAGACTGACAAACAGGTCTTTGGCGAACAAGCGCGGACTCAATCCGTGAACAAGCGAAGTCAAACCCCGAACAAGCGAGGTCGGAGCCTGCCGGCTAGGGTTTACCCATGAGATTTGCTACCTGGAACGTCAACTCCATCCGCACCCGCGTCGATCGCGTCATCGCTTTCCTTGAACGCTCGAGCACAGACGTACTAGCGATGCAGGAAATTAAGTGCAAACCCGACCAGTTCCCCGTCGACCAGTTCACCGAAGCGGGGTACGAGGTTCGGATTCACGGCCTGAATCAGTGGAACGGTGTTGCGGTAGCCTCGCGCCTACCGATTCTTAAGGTCGAGGATCATTTCGCGGGCCAACCCGCATTTGGGAATCCTCCGGTTGTGGAGGCTCGCGCACTCGGCGTTACTGTCGAATCGCCCGATAGCTCACCGTTCACGATCTGGAGCCTGTATATCCCGAACGGTCGTGAGCTGACCGACCCTCATTACGTCTACAAGCTCGAGTGGCTACGCGTCTTGAAGGAAAACGGGGTGCAGTGGCTGTCTGAGGACCCGAAGGCGCAGATCGCCATGGTCGGTGACTGGAATGTCGCCCCCTTTGATGAGGACGTGTGGGACATGACCGCATTTGCCGACGCCACCCACGTCTCACAACCCGAGCGCGACGCATTCTTTGCTTTCGCCGATGATGGGTGGGACGAAATCACCCGCGACCGCGTCACCAACTACACCTACTGGGATTACCAGAAGCTACGCTTCCCGAAGAATGAGGGCATGCGCATTGACTTTGTGTACGCCTCCCCCGCGTTGGCGTCGCGTGTGGTTGAGGCTCAGATCGATCGGGATGAGCGTAAGGGCAAGGGCGCGTCGGATCATGTGCCAGTCATCATCGACATTGCCGACTGACCACTTGGAATCAGAGCCACCTTCGCGCCTGACAGTTAGGCATTCACGAGGCCCTGCAATTGGGCGTTGAGCTGTGACCATTGTTCCTTATGCCAGGGGCCGAATTCTTGTGAACCAAGGAACGCTGCGGTCGCGTCGTGTTCACGGTCAACCCAGAGGAACGAGCCTGAGACTCCGAAGTGGCCGAATGTTGTGGCCGGGGCATCTGGGGCGGTCCAGTGCGGGTTCTTCGTTCCCCGGATTTCAAGGCCGAGTCCCCACGGGCACGGGTTATGCCGACCGTATCCGGGGACAACGCCCGCGAGGTTGGGGAACTGCGGGGTTACCGCTTCAGTCGATAGCGCATCGCTGATCAAAGTTGGATGCAGGAGCTCCTGGCCGAGGATCAGCAGGTCATCAATACTTGCTCGCCCAGAGCGTGCGACTGAACCGGGAACGTCCGCCGTTGTCATGCCCAGAGGCTCGATCACGGATTCTTCAATCCATCGACCGATGTCTGTTCCCGTTGCTTCGGCAACCGCATCACCAAGGATCTCGAAACCGGCGTTGGAGTAAACACGTCGTTTTTCGACGCCGAACTGTGCATCGCGAGATTCTGCGGGCAAGCCCGAGGCGTGAGCCAGAAGGTGGCGAATCGTGGACCCTTCGGGACCAGCCGGATCGCCCAAACTGATAAAGCCTCGCTGGACTGCAACCAACGTTGACCATGCCATCAGAAGCTTCGTGACAGACGCCAGCGGATAGACGGTCGACGTGTCACCAACCTTGACCAGGGTCTGTCCCCCAGCATTCAACGCATACGCATGAGCAAAAGGAATATCCATCAGTTCGCTCGTGATCACTGCCATGCGTGTCCCCTTCTGCGTTGTGACGCTCGCTCGATTGTTCGGGCCGTGCTGTTATCGGTGTGCCCCCCTATTCTAAACGCGCCCTTATCGGCCACGAGTTCTGGTGACAAGTGCACGTGTGGGGCGCGCGTTGAAAACCCGCGCCCCACACGGCCTCGTGAATCAATCAGCAGGAGAAGATGTCCGGCTCTTCACCTTCTGCGACTACCTGCATCGACAGAGTCTCCAAGTCTTCGGAAACATCGACGCGAACGGTCGAACCATCGCCAACCTCGCCGGCTAGAAGCATCTTCGCCAGCTTGTCACCGATTTCCTTCTGGATCAGGCGACGTAGCGGACGAGCACCGTAAGCCGGGTCGTAGCCAATCCGGGTCAGCAGACCGCGGGCAGGCTCGGACACATCGAGCGTGATGCGACGGCTCTCAAGACGCTTCGCGAGCTGGCCGACCATCAGGTCAACAATGCCAGCCAAGTCATCCGCCGACAGCGGGTCGAACATGACCGTCTCATCCAGACGGTTTAAGAACTCCGGCTTGAATGCATGACGCACCGTCTCCATCACCGCATCAGTCTTCATCTCTTGCGTCAAAGACTGATCGGATAGGAACTGCGAGCCAAGGTTCGATGTCAAAATCAAGATCGTATTCCTGAAATCAACCGTGCGGCCCTGACCGTCAGTCAAGCGACCATCGTCGAGAACCTGAAGCAGAATGTCGAAGATTTCCGGATCAGCCTTTTCGACCTCATCCAAAAGGATCACCGAATACGGACGACGGCGAACAGCTTCGGTCAGCTGACCACCCTGCTCGTATCCAACGTATCCCGGAGGGGCGCCGACGAGGCGCGCGACCGAATGCTTCTCGGAGTACTCCGACATGTCGATGCGAATCATCGCTCGCTCATCATCGAAGAGGAACTCCGCCAGCGACTTCGCCAGCTCCGTCTTACCGACACCCGTCGGACCGAGGAACAGGAACGAACCGGTCGGACGATTCGGATCCGCAATCCCCGCACGGGAACGCCGAACCGCATCGGACACCGCCGCGACGGCCATCTTCTGACCAATCAGTCGATGCCCGATCGCATCTTCCATGGTCAGAAGCTTCTCGGTTTCCGTCTGTAGGAGCTTACCGGTCGGGATACCCGTCCAGGACTCCACGACTTCCGCAATCTCAGCCGGCCCAACCTTCTCTGCGATCATCGGCTCGCCGGCTGCTTCATCTTCCGCTTCAGCGTTCGCCTCGGCTTCGCCAATCTGGCGTTCGACCGCGGGGATTTCACCGTTCTGAAGCCTTCCGGCTTCTTCCCAACGATTCTCACGGATAGCAAGTTCCAACTGAGTACGCAGTTCATCCAGCTGAACGCGCAGATCACCGACCTTGTTATGCCCGGCCTTCTCTGCCTCCCAGCGTCCAGTTAATGCAGTCAGCTCTTCCTGCTTATCAGCGAGGTCCGCACGAAGCTTCTCTAGGCGAATCTGGGTCGCTTCATCCGTCTTATCCGAATCAGATTCGGTCAGATAGGATTCTTCCATTCGCAGACGATCCACCTGGCGACGCAACTCATCGATCTCGATCGGGGAAGAATCAAGTTCCATCCGCAGACGAGACGCAGCCTCATCAATCAAGTCGATCGCCTTATCCGGCAGTTGACGCCCCGTGATGTAGCGATCCGACAAGGTTGCCGCCGCAACGAGCGCACCATCGGAGATTGTCACCTTATGGTGGGCCTCGTACTTCGGCGCAATACCGCGCAAGATCGCAACCGTATCCTCAACGGACGGTTCGCCGACGAAAACCTGCTGGAAACGACGTTCCAGAGCCGGGTCCTTTTCAATGTTCTCGCGATACTCGTCCAGCGTGGTCGCGCCAACCATGCGCAGTTCGCCACGCGCAAGCATCGGCTTGAGCATATTGCCAGCATCCATCGCACCTTCAGACCCACCACCGGCACCGACGACCGTGTGAAGCTCGTCGATAAAGGTGATGACCTGCCCGTCAGAGCGCTGGATTTCTTCGAGGACAGCCTTCAGACGCTCCTCAAATTCACCGCGGTATTTCGCGCCTGCCACCATCAATGCCAGGTCGAGAGCAATAAGCGTCTTATCCTTCAGGGATGCCGGAACATCGCCCGCGACAATACGCTGAGCCAACCCTTCGACAACCGCAGTCTTACCCACACCGGGCTCACCGATGAGGACAGGGTTGTTCTTCGTACGACGCGACAGTACCTGCACAACGCGACGAATCTCCGCGTCACGACCGATCACCGGGTCGAGCTTGCCTTCGCGAGCAACCTCGGTCAGGTCTCGCCCGTACTTCTTGAGAGCTTCGAAGCTCCCCTCCGGGTCAGGTGATGTAATCGGATTCGGACGGAGCGTCTTCAGAGCTTCCTCCAAAGCGGTGGGCGATGCCGCGTTGTGAGAAAGAATGGTGCCGGCCTCGCTCTTTGACGCGGCAAGCGCAATCATCAGGTGTTCAGTCGACACATAAGCGTCGCCAGCCTTTTCTGCACGCTTCTGAGCGTCGTTGATGACTCCCATCAGAGCCTGGTCTGCCTGAGCGTTTTGGGCGGTCGAGCCTTGAATACTTGGCAATGCGAGCAGAGCGTTACGCGCTCTCGCGCCGATCGTCTTACGGTCGGCACCGACAGCATCGAGAAGCGCCGTCGCAATTCCTTCGTTCTGAGTCAGCAGAGCATTCAAAAGATGCAGGGGCGTAACTCCCGGGTTGCCAGCTGCCCTGGCTGACTCGAGCGCAGAGCCAATAGCTTCCTGCGCTTTCGTCGTGAATTCGTTGGTCATATTTCCTCCAGTGACGCATTGCGTCGAGATATGGGCACGTGGCGATCCCACGTGCGTCTGCATATATCAACGCTCCAAAGTTGAGTCTATTCCACTCAACTTTATTTTTCTCGCCGAAAACTCAACTTCCGCCCCTTCCGCTTCCCTATTCACGAGGCCAGCTACTCACCCTTAGCCGACAAAGGTGATCTGACAAGCGAAAACCCCGCCCGGCACATTGCCGGGCGGGGCCTCGTCCATACGAACTGGATCAGGCGATACCCACATCCTCGCGGCGCGCCATTGCAGCCTCGAAATCCTTCGTCCCCACGAAGATTTCATTCGTGTACGGGTTACGGCCAAGCTTGCGCGAACGGTAGATCACGTAGCCGAGAGCCAGAATGTTGGCAACCAGAGCGAGAATCGAAACAAACAGGTTCACATTCGGATTATTCACGGACCGAACCGAGAAGTTCGAGTAGTCCTGGAACGCGGGAACAACCTGCGCGAACATACACCAGAGAGCCAACGTATTTGCACGATTCTGGATCCAACCACCCTTATTCCAGAAGGCGTTGGCAACCGTCGGTGCAAGAAGCAGGGCAACACCGCAGTACCAGGCGTGAGTCGGCAAACAGTTGTAGGTGTAGCAGAAGTTCCAGAGGTCGTAGGCGACAATGAACACCCACGTCATGTCTGGCCAGAGCATGTCCTGCTTCTTTCGAGAAGCGTAGATACCAAACCAGCCGGTCATCAGGAAGATATTGATCAGACCCGCGATGCCATTGAAGACATTGTGCCAACCGCCCATCAGCGTGACACCTTCGGAGGAAACCCAGGTCGTGCCGAATGCGCGGAACGCCGACTCAAAATCAGAGACAACGGCAATCAGAATGTTGATCGCAACAATAACGAACGGGAAGCACTTGAATGCATGTGAACGACCGATTTTTCCCCAGCCATACTTCAGCATCATGAAGCCAATACAGCCAGCAGTTGCCGCATAGAGCTTCGCATAGTGGAACCAGCTATTCATGTGCACGTAGGTCGGGTTATTGAGCGCCCACTCGGCACCCTGTCCAGCACCTACGTAGATCGCAATGAAATAGACCGTCAAAATAGCCGGCAGTACAAGGAAACAGAAGATGCCTCCCGCCTTTGTACGACGCGCGATCTCATTCGCTCCGATGAGCGCAGCGAAAACTAGCACCCATCCAATCCACTGATATGCGGCATGTTCGCCGTAGACCTCGAACAACATTGTTCTTGCCTTCCTTGCACTCACAGGACGCTGAGTCGTGACACGGACTCAAGAAATGAAGGTCCACCCTTCGGGGTCAAGATCCAGATTCAAAGCGCGCGCCACTACAGATATGAACTGACTCACACAGTCTAGGGCCAACATTTACACCCTGTCAATCACTGTTTGAGCTCCGCGCATTCCCTCAATGAAGAAATCCTTCATCAATCGAGTTGAACGAGATCGTCAATCTGGAGGGTGTGGGCGACGATTCGTTTAACCGCCGCTTCGCTGATATCCGGGCGCGTTCTCATCAGGGAGATCAGACCGACGATAAGCATGTAGAAGGTCTCGTAAAGGTCACCAATTTTGATCTCATGGTGTCGGCGGAAATCTTCTACGGTGTTATCCACAATGAAGTGCGCAATACGGTCGGCCGCGCGGTCAATGAACTGCAGATACAGTTGCCCGTTCCCAGTCCCCGCCAAGCTCATGCTGAATGGACTGTCTTGATCGATGATCGAACACATAAGATGCACTGCGTCATCAAGAGCTTTATCAACGTTTCCGAGTTCTCGCCCCTCGTTCCACTGACGAACCTGAGCGAGAAAGTCATCAATCACACTGTCGAGGACCGCCGAGGCGGCTTCATCTTTGGTCGCAAAGTAGTGGTAGAACAGGGAGCGCGTGAGGTTCGCTCGCTTCGAGATTGAAGAAACCGTCATCGCTGTAGCCCCACGCTCAACAATCTCAGCTCGGACAGCGTCGAGGATGTGAGAACGCGTCGTTTCACCGCGCTCATTCAGCAGGGGATAAGCTGTAGCCCGCGATGTGAGCGGAGTGTCCATCACATCCCCCCTTTAATAAATGACTGTGTCTGCCACATGATCGGCAGAGTTCCTACGCTAGTGTCGCGAACAGCGCACTATTCGCTGTAGTCGCCGTTCATGTCAGATTCCGATGGAGCTGGGCCAAATTTCTGATCTACTTCCTCAAAGAAGGCGGAAATTGTGCCGATTCCGCATTTGCACTGAGTAACAAGCTGCGCATCAGAAAGCCCCCACTCACAGTCCAAGTTCACTTCTGCCAGAATTCGAATCTCTCCGTTCTTTTCAGTAAACGAAGCCATCGGCCACAGGTGAGTCGCATGCCAATCTTCAATCAGTAGCTCGACTTCTGACCTCAGCTGAGCATCAACGGGGGTGCTTCGAAAGGCAATAATTGTGAAGATTTCATTCTTCTTGCCGGTGATCCGGAACACGTACTGATTCGAATCGAAACCTGTCACAAAGTCGCCCTCGTCGTCGATCTCCCAATTCCAACCCTGTGAGTCGAAAAAGAACCCGACACGTTCAAGGGTGACTGGACGAGTCAGATCCAGCTGATCGGGCTGGTCCGAACGATCCTGCACATCATCTGCCGAAGAAGCTCCCCTACCTTGGTCTTCCCCGTTGTCATCTTCACTGGGAACCTGAAGGGACTGGAGTTCTTGCAGGTCTGCGTCTACATCTAGGACGAGGCCGTCTTTGGCAGAAGCATCCTTTGGCACTTCATCTGCTACTTGGGCTTTCAAGATCTTCTTAATTCGATCAAAGATTCCGCTCATAACGACAGCTCCTCGTTCAGTGCTTCAAAGAATTGCATCCCCGTGCCAAGCGCACAATCGATCTGCTGGTAGAGCTGTTCGTCTGTTGCGCCAGACTCCCAGTCAACAGTGTTCTCTACTCGAATATTGACGACTCCCTGATCGTTAAGGGTCGAGCAGACTTTCGGCCAGAGGTGTTTCCTATGCCAGTCAGCAATAAAAGCACGTGCCTCTGGTAGACGGTCCGGATTGATGGGGTTACCCCAGCCACCCAGGATATGGAGAATCTCTTGGTTCTTTCCAGTCAACAAAAAATAAAAGGTGTAGCCATTCCAGCGACCACCCAAATCGCCTTCATTATCAACGAACCACGTCCAGCTACGTTGATTGAAAAGATCCTTCAGGCGGTCTTGAGTTACCGGGGTAGGAATCTTCAATCGATCTGCGCTGTTTGACTCGATGTGACCCATGCTTTCCTTCCCCTTTTTAACGAAATTACCGTTTATCTCTACCAATAACGCTAAGAAACGCATTGTTTCACGATGTCGATACCTGCGCTGAACCGTTCTCCATTCAGGGATGAGC
Organism: Actinotignum sp. usb-actsch-rep-73; assembly: GCF_059082735.1. NCBI lineage: Bacteria > Bacillati > Actinomycetota > Actinomycetes > Actinomycetales > Actinomycetaceae > Actinotignum > Actinotignum sp. usb-actsch-rep-73. The sequence continues at coordinate 18,927 of NZ_JBHNPV010000076.1, forward strand.
AGTCATCCCAGGCAATCACGTGCCATGGCATCGTTGCCGCCCCACCATTGTTCCCAGTCTAGAAGAGACCATGTAGAAATCATCGTGCATTTAGCGTCAATCTAGTGTGTACATGGTCCATGTCAGAATCTTGATATGAATGCTGGCATCTTCTTCATTTAAAGCCCAAAACAGCGCCATGCACCCTCGTGGGCATCCCTCTTCCAAACGCTCGGCGACTGACAGTCCCGGAAAAGAAACACGAACGCCCTCGCAGTTTTTCAGTGAAGAGGATCTTCCCTGTCACTCTGGAAGAAGCGAACCAAGAAGAACCTCGTCGACGCCGAGGAAAACACCCAGGGTGGACGTGAGGGCGAGGCGGTATCACTACCAGCCTCGCCCTCACGCGAAAGAAACTGTCAGGACATCACTGCCACTGATACGGCGAACCTATCTGAGTGGCGCGGATTTGCGAACGCTTACGATTCGTCACCACCAGCCAGATGATGCCGGCAATCAGTAGGATCAGACCAAGAATTCCGATTCCCGTCGCCCAAGCAACTCCCGACATTCCAGCCCCCACCAAATCGTCGGCGGTAACACCAGAAATTGCCATCAATCTAGTGGTTTCACCCTCACATTCAACGACGTAATTTCCGGGCGCCAGACCATCAATGTAGAAAGTGTCCGTCGCACTCGTCGTCATCTTATATTCGGTGTCCGTTTCAACCGAGGTGACCTTACACGAGTAGAGGGTGCCCGCGTAAGCCGAAGGATCCGAACGTGAGGCCGTCACCATCAGCGATCCGCCGTCACCGATGGTGATTGTGTCGCCAGAGCGGATCTCATTCGTTCCAGCAATAACACCGTCAAGATCGAGACCAGCCAGAGCGCCCACCAACAGGGAAATCGGGGCAACGATAAACATCATCAGCAAGCCAACGACCATCATGATGATCGAACCGGCACGGCTAGGAAGCTTCTGAGGCACACCCGGCATCGGCATTCCAGCAACGTTGGGGCCACCAGCCTGTTGGCCGCCATAGGGCTGTCCCATCGGCTGATTCATCGGCTGACCCGGGTACTGAGGTGCATCAGAATTCCACTGCGCTTGCGCACCCTGCGGGTAGCCCGCGCCACCATCATTGAACGTCCCACCCGCGTAAGAACCGTAGGTTGGATTCGATGAACCGGAGACCTCGCCGTACTGAGGCCACGGTGTTTGGGATGAAGCCTGAGGGGCTTGTCCGTTGAAACCGGTCGCGAAACCACCATTCGGCTGGCTACCAGTCGGATCGGTGTTCATTTCAGGGGTCATCAATCCTCCAGATCGATAGTCAATTCTTATCCATCGTATCGGTGAAGAAGCGCCCTGTCTTTGGGGAGCAACCCCGATCAAACCCTGATTTTCCGTAGACAACAGCGCAAAGCACGCTGATCAGCGGCACGCAAAATCCAAACGTTCAGCGCGCAGAGCTTCGACGCCTGGAACATCAAGTGGCGCCAGTTCAAGCCCTGTAGCGCGAGTAAGAAGCAAGTCGGCAAGCTCAGGATTTCGAGCTAAAACGGGTCCATGCATATAGGTAGCAATAACGGATCCTTGAACGACACCATCGTAGGCAATAGGCTCCGGTGTCATCCCTTCGGGAGTTCCGTTGCCAACGCCCGCAATGACGCGACCAAGCGGACGCGCGTTGGGCCCAAGAACCGTCCCACCACCGTGGTTTTCAAAACCGCTCATTGGCTGGGTCAGTCCTTCAAGAAGGGGTTCACAGACAAGCTCGCCAATTGCACGATGCCCCTGCGGATCCGTGGTGACATCAAGAACGCCGAGGCCTTCGACTCGCTCGTCGCGCGCATCGCGATACCAGTGCCCCAAAACCTGCAATGAGGCGCAGATGGCAAGAAGTGGCTTGCCGGCGTCCAAGGCGTGAAGCAAGCCCGAGTCGTCGCGGAATTTCTGAGCCGCCAGTGACTGCGCAGTGTCTTCGCCACCGCCGAGAGTGTAAAGATCCAGTTCTGCTGGGATGTCTTCGTTCAAAGACACTGTCACTAGTTCCGCATCGATACCTCGACGGCGGGCGCGCTCTGCCAGAATCAGAGCATTGCCCGTATCTCCGTAGGTGCCCAGCACGTCGGGAAACAAGACCCCGATTCGCAGGGTTGATTCACTCATCGTCCACCCTCCTATCGTCCAGTTGCTGATTTCTGGCGAGCATCAAGGATTACTTTAAAGTCTCGAAGAGCCGTGTAGTTCAGCAACATTTCAACCTTGCCGGGCTCAAGGAGCTTCAAGGCGTCCATGGGTAGTGGCGCAAGATCGCAGTGAATTCCCGCGTATTCAAGGCGGACGGCCAAGTCGGCGCCTCGTTCACCGCACGCGACAATGCGACGATCGTCGGACGCGGACAACACGGAGAAGTCGACATCCCAGAGCCACGAGAGATCCTGCCCGTCCGGAACCTGGCCGTTGACTGCAATCACGACCTGTTTGACACGCGGGTCAACCATCGTCATCGCTTCTTGCCAGCCTGCCGGATTCTTCGCCAACATGATGCGAGCGCGACGCCCATCAACGTCATGAATGGAATACCGTCCGGCAACCTGACGCACTTGACCGATCGCGTTGGCGGCCACCTGCGGATCAATCCCCAACGCGACCGCGGCCGCTACCGCCTGGGCAGCGTTGCCAAGGTTTGCGCGCCCCGGGAGCTGCAGGTGCAAAGGAACGCGAACGTCGTTTGGTCCGTACAGAATTGCCGAGGGCCCGCTTGCTCCTTCCGGCATCAAATCGATGTTGCCGATTGTCCAGTCTGGCGTGGGACGCTGGCGAAGTTCGGGGAGTTCTTCGCCGAGGAAAGCTTCAATGAGATGCCACGAATCGGAGTCACGAACAACCCTGCCACCGCGCGGATAGGCCACGGAGTCGTCTCCCCATCCGGCGCCCGCGGCAACCCAGACAACGTTTCGCGCTTCGCAGGCTGCCGACACGATCAGCGGATCATCACAGTTCGCAACAACAAGGGAATCAGGGTTTTCTTCAACTGCCTGACGCAGACGGCGTTCAACCGAACCAATTTCACCGACGCGATCCAGCTGATCGCGAGACAGATTGAGGAAGACAAAAACTTTGGGCGAAACGTGCGCTGCAACGGCGGGCACGTGCATCTCATCAACTTCGAGGGCCGCGTGTGGCGCGGTCGGCGTGCTCATCAGCGCGGTGATAATACCCGAGCCCATGTTGTCGCCATTCACGTTCGAGGCAACCTGACCTGCTGTTTCAAGGGCCGCGCGAACGAATCGGTTGGTCGTTGACTTGCCGTTCGTCCCTGACACGATCACGGAGTCCATCGGGACTGCAAGTTCCGACAGAATATTCGGGTAGATACGGCTGGCGACTTCACCGCCGATCATTCCGCCTGATCCTCGTCCCAGAATTCGCGAGGCCGTGCGGGCAAGTGTGCCCGCACCGAGTGCAAGTTGGGCGCGCATCGGCAGTCGGTGCGCCGACGAATCGTGAGAACTCATGGGGTAACCCTAACGCGAGTGTAGAACTATCTGCGCAAATACACTTCGGGGCGAGCGTGACTATTGTCAACGCTCGCCCCGAAGATGCAGAGGTTATGGCGATTAGTCGACGACGGAAATCGTCCCGTCGATCACCCTGACACCCGAAGGTCCTGCTTCGATAACAGCCCGGATTGTGCGTTCCGGGTACGGGCTTGCAGTACGGATTGGACGCCAGATAGAGATTTCCCTCCCTTGCCCATCGCGGGCAGAAGGATTAACCCACGGGCGCTCACCGCGACGCATCGGCGACACCACGCCGTTTGCGGACGCGGCGAAGACTCGATCTTGACGAGCTTCAAGTTCTTCGATCCGCTGGCACAGCGCGACGCGCTCAGCTTCGAGGCTTTCCACTCGGCGTTCAAGTTCAAGGATCCGCTGGATTCCAGCAAGATTGATGCCTTCATCCTGGCTCATCCTCTGTACCTCGCGCAGACGTTGAACGTCGCGTTGCGAGTAGCGACGTCCTCTGCCCTTTGTGCGCGCGGGCGTCACCAAACCGAGGCGATCGTATTGACGAAGAGTCTGCGGGTGCATGCCTGCAAGCTCAGCCGCCACTGAAATAACGAACGTCAGTGCGTCATCAGAATCGGAAGAACGCCGCCTGACCATCGGTCACTCCTTCGCCTTCTCCATCAGGGTGGCTCGCACGTCCTGGTGATCAAAAGAGTCAGCAAGTGCCTTCACGGCATCTTTCTGTTCCTTGGTCAGGTGGTCTGGAACGGCAACCATGATCTCGATCAGCAGGTCACCCGTGTGCTTCGCGGTTTCAACACCGCGTTTGCGCACGCGTAGAACCGCGCCTGATTGAGTTCCAGCAGGCACCTTCACAGTCACGGTATTCCCATCGATCAGTGGAACGTCGATCTTCGTACCCAAGGCCGCTTCGGCGAACGTCACGGGAACTCTCACGCGCAGATTGTCGCCATCCCGGGTGAATACCGGATGGGGCTCAACGTGGATCGTCACCTGAAGGTCGCCGGACTGGCCACCGTTTTCCCCGGGCATTCCTTTGCCACGAAGACGAACCTTCTGACCTTCTTTAATGCCTGCGGGGATACGAACGGTGTTCTTCTTCCCGTCGACTTTCATGGTGAGCGTTGCTCCCTTGAGCGACTCACGGAAAGTGATCGACGTCGACGCGATTCGGTCGGCGCCTTTCCTGGGACGTGGCGGGGTGTGACCAAAGCGGGTACCAGCCCCGTAGTTCGGCTGAGGGCCGCCGGCGTTGAAGCCACCGGCCGCTCCACCGAACATTCCGAAGAGATCCTCGATATTGACTCCCGAACCGGAAGTTGAGAAGTTGAAGCTAGTGCCTTGACCACCGAACATCGACGAGAACGCATCTGTGAAGCCGGCACTACCCGGGCCACCGGCGGAGAAGCGAGCTCCTCCACCCATGGCACGGATCGCGTCGTATTGCTTACGCTGTTCCTCGTCAGACAGCACCGCGTAGGCTTCGCCGATTTCCTTGAACTTGGTTTCCGCCTTTTCATCACCCGGATTCTGGTCGGGGTGATACTGGCGAGCAAGCTTGCGGTAGGCCTTCTTAATCGCTGTTTGGTCGGCATCTTTTGCTACGCCCAGCGTCTTATAGAAGTCTTTTTCAAGCCAATCTTGTCCGCTCACTTTCACTCACCTCCATCATTCTTTGAGTTTGGGCGGATACGGGTATGTGGTTTATTCAGGGTTGTCCACCATGACCTTCGCAGCACGTAGAATCTTTTCATCGCGACGATAGCCGGGCTGGAGGATCTGGGCGATGGTTGCTACCTGAACCTCTGGGTTCACGTTGGCAAGCAGGGCCTCATGCTGAGTGGGATCGAATTCTTCACCTACAGCGCCGTAGCGTTCCAGGTTGAAGCGCGAGGCCAGAACGCTTTCCAGCTTCGTTGCAATCGCAGCAAAGGGGCCATCTTCGAGCTCCCCGTGAGCGCGGGCCGCATCGATGTCATCGAGAACGCTGATGAGCGCTTCAATGACTTCGCTCTGGCCGGATTCACGGTGGCCTGAAGCAGCTTCCTTCGCCCTGCGCACGTAGTTCGAGTACTCCTGATTCAGGTTGTACAGGTCAGCGTGCGCACGTGCCAGCTGGTCTTCGAAGTTAGCGATTTTCTCGAGTGCGTTTGCAAGGTCCGAGTCTTCAACTTGTTCCTCGAAGGCGCTCATGTCAGTCAGTGCCTCGTCAGCTAACTGCGCGGTGGCTTCGCCTGCAGTTTCCCCGGTTGATGCGGACGCGGCCGCGCCGGCTGCGAACTGTTCGTCCGAGCTCGGTGCGACCTGCGCCTGCGATGCCTGGTCGTTGACCTTGGCATCGCTGTGATCCTGGGGACCGGACTGGAAGCCCTGGTTCTCAGTTTCGCTCACTTGGTGTCGTCCTCATCCACGATTTCAGCATCGATGACGTCTTCATCAGCTGCGGGGGCATCGCCAGCCGGAGTCTCGGTGCCTGCTGCTTCAGCCGCCTGCTGGGAGGCATAGACCTCTTCGCCGATCTTCATCGCGGAAGCGTTGAGCTTCTCGAGAGCTGACTTCACGGCCCCGGTGTCCTCACCCTTGAGCGCTTCCTTGACGGCGTCAACGTCAGCCTGAACCGCGGTGCGGGTCGCCTCGGTGACAGTTTCGTCGTTGTCCTTGAGGAGCTTCTCAATCGAGTAAACGACCTGCTCAGCCTGGTTACGAGTGTCGGCGTCTTCACGGCGCTTCTTGTCCTCGGCTGCGTGCTCTTCAGCTTCCTTCACCATGCGGTCGATGTCTTCCTTTGGAAGAGCGGAGCCACCGGTGATGGTGACGGACTGTTCCTTGCCGGTGCCACGGTCCTTCGCGGAAACGTGGACGATACCGTTGGCGTCGATGTCGAAGGTGACCTCAATCTGCGGGATGCCACGTGGAGCCGGCGCAATACCGGACAGCTCGAAGGTGCCGAGCAGCTTGTTGTCCCGGGCGAACTCACGCTCACCCTGGTAGACCTGAATGAGCACGGACGGCTGACCATCTTCGGCGGTCGAGAAGACCTCGGACGCCTTGGTCGGGATCGCGGTGTTGCGATCGATCAACTTGGTCATGATGCCACCCTTGGTCTCGATACCGAGGCTCAGCGGGGTCACGTCGATCAACAGGACGTCCTTGCGGTCACCCTGGATGACGCCGGCCTGGAGGGCCGCGCCAACGGCGACAACCTCATCGGGGTTCACACCCTTGTTCGGTTCACGGCCGCCGGTCAGCTGCTTGACCACGTCGGAAACGGCAGGCATACGGGTGGAGCCACCGACCAGAACCACGTGGTCAATGTCGTTGACGGAGATTCCGGCTTCGGCAATGACGTCGTGGAACGGCTTCTTGGTGCGATCCAGCAGGTCCGAGGTCATCTCCTCGAACTTTGCGCGGGTCAGGGACTCGTCCAGGTGGATCGGGCCGTCTGCGGTCATCGACAGGTACTGCAGGGAGATGTTAGTCGAGGTTGCGCTGGAGAGTTCCTTCTTGGCCTGCTCAGCGGTTTCCTTCAGACGCTGCAGAGCGACGGTGTCCTTAGACAGGTCCGCGCCAGTCTTCGCCTTGACCTGATCAATCAGCCAGTTGACGATGCGCTGATCCCAGTCGTCGCCACCGAGGCGGTTGTCGCCGGAGGTTGCGCGAACCTGAATGGTCGAGAAACCGTCGTCATCCTTGCCGATTTCGAGCAGGGAGACGTCAAAGGTTCCACCACCGAGGTCGAAAACCAGGATGAGTTCATCTTCCTTGCCCTTTTCGAGGCCGTATGCAAGCGCTGCTGCGGTGGGCTCGTTAACGATGCGCTGGACGTTGAGGCCTGCGATCTGGCCTGCGTCCTTCGTTGCCTGACGCTCAGCGTCGTTGAAGTAGGCGGGGACAGTGATGACAGCATCGGTGACGGGCTCGCCGAGGAATGCTTCCGCGTCAGCCTTCAGCTTGGAGAGGATGCGCGCGGAGATTTCCTGAGCGGTGTACTTCTTATCGTCAATTTCGATGCTCCAGTCGGTGCCCATGTGACGCTTGACCGAGGAGATCGTACGGTCAACGTTGGTCACAGCCTGACGCTTTGCGATTTCACCGACGAGGACCTCGCCAGACTTGGAGAATGCGACAACGGAAGGCGTGGTGCGCATGCCTTCTGCGTTCGCGATGATTGTGGGTTCGCCGCCTTCGAGGACAGCGATTGCGGAGTTGGTGGTACCGAGGTCAATGCCTACTGCACGTGCCATGTATGTGTTCCTTTCGTTCAGCCACCCAGCTTCGCCGGTGACTGCATGTGAAGATTTCTTGGACTGCCGTATGCGCGAGGCGCCTACTTGAGTCCGACAGGCTCAACTTTATACACCCGAACTTCATCACGCAAGAGGAAAACGAAAAGTTGAGTCACCAAAACTCAATGTTTACACGTTTATGCAGGTCAAGACAGTATTTGACTTCACACATTACCGAACGCTTACCGGTGGTTTCAGCGATCCCGTCGACGATAACCCAACTGGAATCATGGAAGAGGCTGACTACGAGGCTCTTGGTCTCAACCGACGTTACATCACCACGAAAGCAAGCCACTCCGGGCGACTTCCCCAACGCGATCACCGATCAGATGACAGTCTGCGACGTTGTCTTTAAGGCAGCGAACACTCACTTCCGTCTTACCTGCCAAGGAGTGAGAGAATACTGAGACGTATCCGACCCTCCCTCTTACAGCGAATAGGCGGACCTTGTGTCTTCGATCCAGCTCAGGCTTTCCCCGCGTTCCACAAGCGACATTCTCTGTCAGCACTGGAATGCAGGTCGCTGCCACTCGTGCACGAATATTGAGGTTCCTTACGGCGACCAGCTTGCCACGAAGACAACGCGTGTTCGCGACGAGTTAGCCGACGTTGCTGGAGCCACCGATATCGCATGGCTTCCCCCTGTTGCCTCGTCGCCGACCGGCTTTCGCACGAACGCAAAGTTGGTCGTCGGAGGCACGAGGCGCCGGCCGACTCTTGGCATTTTGGGACGCGATCGCAGGGGTGTTGACCTGCCGGATTGTCCGATTCAGCATCCTGCAATTAACCGTGCGACGCCGGGGTTGAAGCGCTTTATTCGCCAGCTGAACCTGACGCCGTATGACGTGCCCACAAAGAGCGGCGAGTTGAAGTATGTGCTACTCACCGTCGGCGTGGATAATGCTCTGATGTGTCGCTTCGTGCTTCGCACACGCGACCGCGTCTCCGATATTTGCAAGGCGCTCCCCTACTTGTTTGACTTGGTACCACATATTGAGGTCGTCACCGCAAACATTCACCCCACACACGAAGCGATCGTCGAAGGTCCCGACGAGATCATTCTGACCACGCGTCGCACACTGAAGATGGCAGTCGGTGATGTTCAGCTGGCGCTCGGGCCTCGTTCATTCACGCAGACAAATACGGACGTGGCCGGAGAGTTGTACCGCCAGGTCACCGAATGGGCAGTTTCGGATAACGAGGCCGACCGCCCTCGCTCAGCCTGGGATCTTTACTGCGGGGTCGGAGGTTTCGCTCTTCACTTGGCAGCAGCCGGCATTACTCCCGTAACAGGCGTGGAAGTATCGGATCAGGCGATAGCTTCGGCAATTCAAGGTGCTCGCCAGTTGAAGCTGGGGCGCGCGGACGCGCAGTTCATCGCTAAGGACGCGACGGCTTGGGCTGCTCGCCAGCCCGAAGAAAGCCGACCGGACGTGCTGGTTATTAACCCGCCACGTCGAGGGATCGGCTCAGAATTGGCCTCGTGGATTAACGAATCTGGAATCCCGCGAGTCATCTACTCGTCGTGCAACCCGAAATCGCTCGCACACGACTTGACGGAAATGCCGAGCTATCGGGGCCTCGAAGCGCGCGTATTCGACATGTTCCCGCACACGGATCATGTGGAGACGGCAGTATTGATGTCAAGGGTCGGAGCGTAATAAGCTATAAAATACGGTGATACTCCACTTTTCTGGCAATCGGGCTGATTTATCATTGAGCAGATAAAACGCTCTGTGGCAAAAAGGGACTGCGAGTGATCTGTAATGCAAAGGAGCGTAATTTATGATTATAGAAGAATTAAAAGTCATCGTTGACAGGCTTAACAAACAAGGGAAGATGATTTTTCTCGAAGGAGCAACAGAAGAACAGATTACTCGGTTCGAGAAAGAACATGAAATTACACTTCCTGAAAAGTATAAAGAGTGGCTTTTGCACTCTGATGGTGGTGAATTATTTCTGCCAGCCGGAGTCCAGTTTTACGGTGTGGCCCATAAGCCAGTTATTGATGTAAATGAAAATGACAGGCCTGATGAAAACTACATTGTCATCGGCGCATTAGCTTCAGGCGATCCGGTATTATGTGAGAAGTCGGGAGAGAAAATTTCGATATACAATCACGAGGCAGGAAGTGTTGATGACGAGCTGACCTATGATGATTTTTACACTTTTTTGAACGACCTTTATGACTTGCTTGGTATAGGAGAGTGAGCCTATGCCAAAAACAAGTATAAAGGAAAGAAATAAGGCGATAAGACTTGCTTGGGAAAGAGAGCAAAAATTAGTCGCTGAAGGCAAAGGAACACGGGACTGGTCGCAGGATCAGCAAAAGGACATTCTTGATCCTGAAAAAGGAAAAGCCTACGACGAAAATGGACGTGCTTTTGAAGGCCAGCACATGAAGAGCGCTGCTGAATATTCTGAGTATCAGGGCGATCCGGATAATATTCAGTTTCTTTCAAGAGATGAACATCTGGAGGCACATAAAGGAAGTTGGCAGAATCCGACTAACTGGTACTATAATCCGGAAACGAAAGAGTTCGTAGATTTCGGAGATAATAAACCTACTCCTTGTGCTCCGATTAATCTTAGTGAGCCGGTATGCAGTCCTGTTATTGAGAGCCAGAATAATAGCGAAAAACTACAAACGGTCAAGCATGATACAACTTCTACAGAGCACACAAAACCTTCACGACAAGAGGATGTGTCGCACCACTCTGAAAACATATCACAAAAGAATCCTACAGTAGCTCCACCTGAGACACATGAGGGCATTGGTGATAAGAATAAGATTTCCCATATTTTTGACGTTGCAAACGAATTTGGTAAAAAGCATCCTGTTCTTACGGGTGCATTAAAGGCTGCGGGGTATATAATTGCTGGAGTAGGTGCAATATATCTCGCCAGCGAGTCGGGCGGTGGATCAAGTTCCTCTTCGTCAGAAGAAGATATCAGTGGTTCTTCTGATGACGACTACAGCGATTATTCGAGTTCGGATGAGTTGGATAGCCCATCTTCCAGTAGAGATTATCCAGACGAGCGATCATCGCCGGCTGAGCATACAGTGCCCGCACACGGACAGCATTATCGCACAAAGGATGGTCTGATCTGGAAAGAAAAAGAACCGTATTAACGCGGCGGTAAACACGATGATGATTAGAATCGAGACGATGGGATTTCGGACATATTCCCTCAGAGCGATGAGTAGAGACGATTGGAAAATCTGCGCGTCCGCTTATATATAGTAGGAACAACCACATCGACCTGTTTCCGAGAACGTCCGAAGTCGATAAAATGGCGATTTTGAGGGTGTAAAAGTTGTGGATTTATTTCCGAGAACGAACGGTACCGAAAAAATCGGCAAAAATGACCATTTGACATCCATCTGGAGCAATCAAGCCACGCCGAGGTTGCAATTGCCTTGGAGCGTTGCTGACTACAATCGCCTCAGGCTTGGCTGAGCACTGAGACAAGCTCAGAAATTGGGCGCATGCCCCCAGTTTGAACGTTGTGTCCTCCTTCGCCCATATTTGACGATATCCCGCCACTGAAAAAGCCTGACAGGGGAAACCACCGACAAAGATATCGGCATCGGGTACTTCTTCGGGCAGAACCTCGTGAATATCGCGCCCACCTACTTTGAGGTCAAAGTTCTGTTCGTACGTTTCAACGGCATATGGATCGAACTCATTGGCGTAAATCGTCTTTACTTTGCCGGTTTCTTCGAATCCGAGGTCGATCCCTCCGACTCCCGCCAAGAATGACTAACGTCCAGTTCTCGGCCATGAATATGCCCCATTTCCACTTGGTACACCCCACGGCTAACAGGAATTGCGGCACGCCGCAGCTTGGCCTCAATCACCCCAGCCGGCAAGCAGGTTTCGCGCCTGCTCAGCCAATGCGTCAATTGCAGGCTGCGCTTCATTGGCCCATGGAATGTAGTGGAACTCTGATCCGCCCGCATCAGTGAATGCTGTACGGTTCAGCTGGTCAATCTCTTCAAGGGTCTCCAGACAGTCGGCAACGAAGCCGGGGCAGATGATATCGACGCGCCTCGTCCCCTGCTTGCCGAGTTCACCAACCGTGTCGATCGTCGCCGGACCATTCCACTCGGCAGGACCGAAAACAGACTGGAAAGTAGCGATGCAGGACTCTTCATTCAGTCCCAGTCGCTCACGCAGAAGCGCAGCCGTTTCCTTGCATTCGTCAATGTAGGGATCACCCTTCTTCGACATGGCAACCGGAATTGAATGGAACGAGAGGATCAGACGGTCACCACCGGCAAAGTCCGGAGTGCCGTTGAGCTCCCACGACTCACGGATTGGACTTTCAAGCGCGTCAATATAGGTGGACGCAGTCGGAAACGAACGGGATAGCCGGATTTCAGGGTGCTCGCGCCTCGACAGTAGCCACTTGGCGGCCGCGTCATTCACGGACGCAATCGTGGTCGCCGAATACTGCGGGTAGGCCGACAGGATCGCGATCTTTCGATAGCCCTGCGTCATCAGATCATCAAGGACGCTTCCGAGGCTTGGCTGGCCGTAGCGCATTGCGGGCACGACTTTCATTCCAAGCTGTTCGCTCAGAAGTTCCGCCTGACGTGTCGTGTAGTGCAGTAGCGGGGATCCTTCATCCAGCCACACGGTCCGATATTTCGCGGCGGATTGGGCCGGTCGAACGCGCAGGATCACTCCCTCAAGGATCGGGCGCCAGACAGCTTTCGGCATTTCAATGACTCGCGGATCACTGAGGAACTCACGCAAATACGTGCGGACATCCGCAGTCGTCGGAGTTTTCGGAGTTCCAAGGTTGGCAAGTACGAGGGCCGGAGCATCACTGTGGCGCATAGTCCGAGTTTAACGGGTGGTTCACAGCGCTTTTCTGACAGGTGTCATCAGAATGTGTTCTGTCCGGTATGACGCACGAACCGTCGTATGTGTCGATGGCTACGTTACGACAACACGTCCAGCAAATCTGACCTGACTAGCACAACAGACCTCACACAACCGACCAAGATACCAACTAAGGTGCCGACCAAGATAACTATTGGAAGTTCGACAGTTTTCTTGGGAGGTGCAGATGGAAAACGTTTCAGCAGGGGAAAACGGCGCGGTCATCGACCGTGTCACAGTCCTCGGCTTGCGCACAGTGATCGGCAGCCTGGCCCTACCCGTCATCATTGCTCGCATTGTTTCCGCGAACGGCAATTTTGCTCTTAATAGGAAGGTTTTCCATGCTCGCCCTGGCACTCTTGTCTCAACTGGTCTCCGGTACGCTTCCCTCGCTGTCACGCTCGTTGGCACGTCGTACGTGGGCCTTTGACTTCTGACTCACGTCGGAATCCCGCTCTGGATTGCGAAGTTGATCGTCGACATTTCGCTCTACTGTGTGTCCTAGCGCGTGCAGAAACGTTGGGTTTTCGCCAAATATGAAACGCCCATGTACGAGGCCGGACAGGTTTCGCTCCCTGGCCTTCCGCTCCAATTTCACTGCTCGCGACCGCGGGGCAAGCCGGCTAGGTCCATGCGGATCAGCCGAAAGAGCACGAACTGTTTATTCGTCTGACCTCGCGGTTTGGGACGCATAAGGCGACGTGACATTCGAAGGGCGATCACGGTCGTTTCCTTGGGTGGCCTTCGCCCGTAGAATTGCGACAAGATTGCGACAGGATTGCGTGAAGACGCGAAGTGAAAGGACCCTTATGACCATCGAGATCATCACCGAATCGTCCCCCGAAATCGTCGAGGCGATGGAGCGCCTGATTCCTCAGCTGTCCCGTTCAGCTGCCCCACTGGACGCGGCTGGGTGCGAGCGTTTCATTTCTCAGCCCGGCGTTCACCTGTTCGTTTTCCGCTCCGACAAGGCTGACGAGTCCGGCGCTTTCCCGATCCTCGGCATGCTCTCGCTGGCAACCTTCGAGATCCCGACCGGCGTGCGCGCCTGGGTCGAGGATGTCGTTGTTGATTCAGCTGCTCGTGGCCAGGGTGCCGGTCAGGCGCTCGTTGAGGCCGCGATTCGCCATGCTCAGGAAGTTGGCGCACGCACGGTCGATCTGACCAGCCGTCCGTCACGCGAGGCAGCGAACCGCCTCTACCAGCGCGCCGGTTTCGAGTTGCGTGAGACGAACGTGTACCGCGTTCCACTGGACAAGTAAGCGCTACGTCGCCAGTTGGCGCCTTTTTCTTGGGTACGAGGCTGGGTCTGCTGACCTAGCCTCGTCCTTTTTGTTGCCCGAATTGCGAGCGAGGATCCGCTAGACACACCGCGTATTCACTCCGCCCTTGATGCAAGAGAGGGGCGAGAAGCGGTGGGCGACCTCGTGAATCAATCACACGGCGAGCGAGTGAAAACTAGCTGTTATCGACCAAGTCCGAAACCGTGGAGTCAACGACCTTTGGCGCACCGCCCGTCTCCCATTCGATCGGCATCCTTACGCAGTTTCAAGCCATAGAGAACGAAACCAATGGCAGCGGCAAGGAAAATCCAGCGAGGCCAGAAATCCACGGCATAGACCAAGTACGCGGAAAAAGCTGCGACAAAAAAGTTAACGTTCGAGCTCCGACGAAGATCATCGGGGTTGCGTGCCATAGTTCATCCTTTTCATATGCGTTTGTAAGCGTCGGCTTAGAACTCTTCGTAGAAAGCGGGGTCTTGGTTCGCACTGCGACCATCGGGGCGTGCAAGAGTGGCAATACGCGCCATCTGGTCTTCGCTAAGCTCGAAGTCGAATACGTCGAGATTTTCCGCCTGACGTTCTTTACTTGCTGACTTCGGAATCGGAAGAGTACCACGCTGGAGGTGCCAGCGAATGACAACCTGCGCGGGAGACTTACCGGTCTCGTGACCGATCTGAGTGAGAACAGGCTCATCGACAACGTGCAGTTTTCGAGCCAGCGGACTCCACGACATTGTCTGAACACCAAGATTGCGGTGGGCTTCAAGGCTTTCGGCCTGCGGGAAGTACGGATGAAGCTCGATCTGATTGACAGCGGGAACAACCCCGACTTCGTCGCGCAGGCGCTCAATGTGTTCGGGCAGAAAGTTCGAAACGCCAACCGATCGAATCAAGCCCTTCTTCTGCAGGTCAACAAGCGCTTGGAAGGCTTCAACGTAGAGCCCCTGACGCGGGTTCGGCCAGTGAATCAGGTAGAGATCCCAGTAGTCCAAACCGGCACTGAACAGGGATTCTTCAACCGTGTCAACGGCTTGTTCGTAGCGGTGATGGCGACCAGGAAGCTTTGAGACTAGGCGCAGGTCCTCGCGTGGAACGCCACAAGTGCGGACCGCTTGGCCCAGAGCCCCCTCGTTTTCGTAGTTGAACGCAGAGTCCAGCAGACGGTATCCGGCATGAATCGCGTTCACCATTGATTCGACGCCGGCGTGACCACGCAAATTGTACGTGCCCAAGCCGATCAGGGGAATTGTGGTGCCGTCGTTCAGGGCGTAGGTGTCTAAATGCTTCATTGCAGACATACCCTCAGCATAGTCGGGCTTACGATTAACCCATGGGCTACTTCGATTACTCTGAGACTGACGTACACACGATCGACTATCAGCACTTCCTGCTTGACTCCCCTTCCCCATATCACGCCGCCGACTTGGTGGCGCAACGCCTGGTGGATGCAGGTTTCACTCGCCAGGACGAAACTGAGCCGTGGAACGCGAGTCCCGGCGGACACGTCATGGTTCGCGGTGGCGCCGTCGCAGCGTGGGTCGTTCCGACTTCTGTCACTGAGCAGACCGGCTTCCGTATTGTTGGTGCGCACACCGATTCCCCTGTTTTCCACGTGAAGCCGTCGCTGACATCGTCGACCGCAGATGGTTGGGGTCAGATTGACGTCGAGGTCTACGGTGGCATGATGTGGAATTCGTGGCTTGACCGCGAGCTTGCTGTTGCCGGCCGATTGATGATGAAGGACGGTCGCCAAGTTCTGGTGCGCACCGGCGCACTGGCACGTATCCCACAGCTGGCAATTCACTTGGATCGTGGCGTGAACCCGGAAGGGCTGAAGCTCGATCCGCAGAAGCACCTGCACCCAGTGTGGACCGTCGATAACCCGGAAGCGAACTTCATGGCTGAGGTCGCGAAGTACGCCGGCGTGAATGTCAAGGACATCGTGTCACATGATTTGATCCTGATTCCTCAGCAAGGCCCTGCCACTTTTGGCGAGTCCGGCCAGTTCTTCGCTGCGGGTCAGCAGGACAATCTTTCCTCCGTTCACGCCGCTCTGACTGCATTTGAGCGCCTGACGAAGGCTGGGACTCCCACCGATGGTGACGTTCGAATTTTTATGTGCTTCAACCACGAGGAAATTGGTTCCGCAACCCGCGAAGGTGCTGCCGGCCCGATTTTGCAGACCGTTCTGGAGCGTACCGCCTACGCTCTGAATCGCGACGCCGACGGGGTTGCGCGCATGTTTGCCGCTTCGTCGTGCATCAGCGCGGACGCCGCCCACTCAGTACACCCCAACTACGCGGAGTATCACGACCCGGCAACTCATCCGGTGATGGGACGAGGCCCGGTCTTGAAGATCAACGCCAACCAGCGCTATGCGACCGACGGAGAAGGTATTGCCCTGTGGCACCGCGCGTGCGCTGCTGCGGGCGTGCCATCTCAGGACTTCGTGTCGAATAACGCGATGCCGTGCGGATCCACGATTGGCCCGATCACGGCGACTCGCCTGGGCATTCTGACGGTGGATGTGGGCGTCGGCCTCCTGTCGATGCACTCGGCTCGCGAAATGAGCCACGTCAACGACCTGATTGGTATGTCGAAGGCGCTCGAGGCCTACTGGCTGGGCGCCTGACGTACTCAGACTCATTGGTGCCCCGCGGACGATCCGCGGGGCACCAATGCGTAGTTCTGCATAATCCCCCTAGGCAAAGGTTCTCACGATCAGAAGCTGGTGAGCTCAGTCCTCGAAGGAAACAACGGCGGAACGGCCTGACCACCAAGGACACCGGTGTTGGAAGAAGAAACGGTGTATGCAATTGCGTGTGGTGTGTTCATGAGTCCATCTGACGACGGGAATTGGAGTCTCGCACGCTGAATCTCGCACCGTGTGGGGTACTCATACCGCACACCCAACATCCGTTCAGCTCATGCAATGGCCACCAATGGCGGTGGCGGTGGAGCACGTCGGTGTTAGATCGACCAGATGAACGGAACCAACAGGATCTTCACGACGATGGAGAAAGCAAACAGGCTCGCGTAGGCGGCCTCGATGCGTTCATCGGGAACGCGGGCGTCCGCGGCCTGCAAGACTGCCGGTTGCCCCAGGAAACCTGCGACTCCACCGGCGCTACGAGGCGCGGACAGACCGGCAAATCGACCGGCAAGAGCCTGAGCCACGCAGCAGACCACTACCAATATCACAGCGAGCAGCGCCGCCTTCGGACCATCGGGGCTGGTCAGAAGCGAAGCGAGTTCTGGCCCTGCATTCAAGCCGAGACCAGCAAGGAAAAGAAGCAAGCCGATCTGACGGATCGTAATATTCGCCGAGGTGGGAAGTGTCCATACCAGCGGCCCGGTGCGACGCAGGGCACCCAGCAACATGCCAACGATCAGCGGGCCGGCAGCAGAGCCAAGAGTGAACGAGGCCCCCGATGGCATCGGGAACGGAATCGCGCCGAGCAACATGCCCAGCACCAGACCGATACCGAACGCCATTGCGTCGACTTCCGCAACGCGCTTTTCGGAGTCTCCGAAGAAGGACTGGATTTCATCAAGCTCATCTGTCGGGACAACGACGGCGACGTGATCGCCGAGTTGCAGATCTAGGTCGTCTCGGGCAAGCAAGTCAAGGTCGCCTCGGCGGACGCGCGTGACAACAGCGCCGAAACGTGTGGCTACATTGAGCGCAGAAATCGGCTGGCCGGCAACTTCGGGGTTCGAGACAAGGATGCGCTCAAATGCGACATCCGAGCGGTCATCTTCAAGGTGGTGCTCGACGGGTTCGCCGATTTGATACGCGGCTTCTTCAATCTTTGCCGGGTCGCCCACAACCAGCACGAGATCCCCCTCGTACAGGTCCTCACCGGGAACGACAACGCGGGTTTCGCCTTTGCGACGCAGGTAGGACATGCGAACCTGCTGGTCACGCCACAAGGTTACGTGACGGGTGTTGATGCGTTTGGCAACGCGAACAGTCATCGTTTCCAAGGACTGACCGGCCAGTGAGGGGGTGTCTTTTTCGCCCACCCATTTGCGGGTGACGGTCATGGTAACAACGATGATCCCGATGATGACGCCGATCGGGTATCCGAAGGCGTAACCGACTGCGGCTTGCGGGTCGCCGGTGACGCGAGTGGCCGCGTCTAGGGCAGGAGCAGCGGTCAGAGCACCGGTGAATAGGCCGAGTGTCAGCCCCTTGGGAAGCTGAAGCAGACCGCCGCCGATGAACGCGGTAATTGCGCCGATGACGCAGACTACGGCACAGCTTCCAAGAAGCGCCGTCTGTTTTCGAATGTCTTTAAAGAACACTGCGCCCGACGAGATGCCGACCGTATAGACGAAGAATGCTAGGCCGATCTGTTGGACGATTTCCATGCCTTCGCCGACTTCGGGGTTCCACGCGGAGGCTGCGAGGCCGACGAAGAGTGCCCCGGCTGCGCCGAAACGAAGTGGACCAAAGCGGATTGCGCCGAGCGCAGCACCCACTCCAACAACCAGGAAGAGGGTAAGAAGGTGGTTCGCAATCAGCAGGGAGGCCATGCTTCAACCCTAGTCAGGCTCCATTTTCAGTTCCATCTTCTGTGCGTGGAACTGCCCACGTTGGGGTGAGCCCGGCGTTAGTTGCGTCCCAATTATCACCCTGGGAGGAAATCAGTCGCGACGAGGCGAAAATAAGCCCCTCGATCATTTGGGCGAGCATCCGCTTATTCGTACCACCGCCCATTGAGGGCGCAAACGACTCCAGATAGAAGGTGGTCAGGATTCGCGAGATCACTCCTGGCTCGAAAATCGATTGGCGTCCCATTCGGGCGAGCACGCCGCGGACGATTCTTCCGACTGCTGCTTCGAGCTGTTCACGTTCAGTGACGGGGAATGCATCATCGCTAGCGATAAGTTCGGGATGACGCATCATGTAGAGGTTGTATTCGCAGGTCAGAACGTACATTGTTCGCCCCTGCGCCGAAAAACTGTCAAGGACTGCCATGATGGTGCCAACGTCGGGTTCGCCTTCGATACCCGCGAGCGCCGCTTCGATTTCATCGACGATTGTGTGGGCGCGTTGGACGAGGACATCCTTCAATACTTCATCCATTGACGAGTAGTTGGAATAGAAGGCGCCTCGGGTAAAACCCGCTGCTTTGACGACGTCATCAATTTTTACGCCGGAGAATCCTTTTTCTACGAAGACGTCTGCGGCAGCGTCGAGAAGGCGGGCGCGGGTGTTGACGCGATTGCGTACGTCGCGGGTTTTGCTGCTCACTGCCCCTCCTTCAAGGACTGAAAATATCTATAGGATCACCCTAATCGAAGTTTCAATACATTTGTGAATCGGATACGCTTTTGTATCGAAACATTGATGCGATTCATCGAAAGGACCAAACGTGTCCTCCCTTCTTCACCGCGTAGGCCGCTGGTGCGCAGACCATGCGAAGCGGACGCTTGCCATCTGGGCAGCTCTTCTTACTGTGCTCGCTATTGCCGTTGGATTACTCGGCATTAATCTGTCGGGCGCTTTCAAGATCGCCGAAGCTGAGTCGATGACCGGCTTGGAGATCCTGGCCGAGCGACTCCCCCAGGCTGCGGGCACATCCGAACAGGTACTTTTCACCGCGTCGGACTCGAATATCACCGCTCACAAGAAAGCAATCGATGAGTTCGTCGACAAGGCCGGCGATATCGACGGTGTCGCGCTGGTCTCCGACCCGTTTGATTCTGAGCGTTCCACGATCACCGACAACGGGAAGAACGCGCTTGTTCAGATTCAAGCAGACACGTCGGTGGGGTCGCTCGCGGGCGGTGAAAATGCGAAGGCTCACGACGTTTCAGCCGCCCTTGATGAATTAGCATCATCCGTCCACGATTCCGATTCCGCGCTTACGGTCCAGCTGGGAGGCAATATCGGCAAGACGGTCGATATTGCCTTATCCGCGACCGAACTGGTCGGCGTTTTGATCGCAGCGATCGTCCTGCTCGTCACCTTCGGGTCACTACTGACCGCGGGCGCACCGATCCTTTCAGCGTTCATCGGTGTGGGTGTCGGCATGGCCTCGCTTCTTGTTGGCGCAACGTTTATTCAGATCAATTCGGTGACCCCGGTCCTCGCGGTCATGATCGGTTTGGCTGTGGGCATTGACTACGCGCTATTCATCATTTCGCGCGCTCGCGAGTATCTCGCCAAAGGGATCGAGGCTCACGAGGCCGCGGCTCGCGCAAACGCGACCGCGGGGTCGGCAGTGGTGTTCGCTGGTGGCACGGTGATCGTTGCACTTACTGGCTTGGGTGTTGCTGGTATCCCGTTCTTGACGGTGATGGGCGTCTCCTCAGCGATTGTTGTTGGCATTGCGGTTCTGGTTGCTTTGACCGCTGTTCCGGCTCTGCTTGCTCTTCTTGGCCAGCGCGCAACTCCAAAGAAGCGCACCCGTAAGGCCGTAGCGAACAATAGTAAGCCCGCAAAGAAGCACCGTTCCTTTGCTGCACGTTGGATCGACACAATCACGAAGATTCCCGCTTTGACGGTCCTTGTCGTCATTACGATTCTTGGTATCGCAACGATTCCAGCAACCGGTATGCGCTTAGGGCTCACTGACAACGGATACGAAGCCAAAGATACGCAGTTGCGTCAGACCTACGATGCGATCACACAAGCCTACGGTGACGGATACAACTCCCCCATTGTTGTCATCGCGGATATTTCCCAAACGGCTCAGCCACTCGAAGTGACGGACGCTCTCGCCGATCGCCTCTCGTCCCTAGACGGCGTCGACCGAATCGCACTGGCAACACCGAACCAGGATGCAACGATCGCATTCGTCCAGATCCTTCCGGAAAAGGGCCAGACCGATCCGAAAACTCACGCGCTTGTTCGAACCATTCGCGATGACGCATCCCAGATTGAAACCGACCTTGGGATCCGTGACATCATGGTGACGGGCCAAACCGCAGTCGCCATCGACATTGCCAGCCAACTCAATGCCGCGCTTGTTCCCTTCGGCATTGTTGTTGTCGGGCTCTCGATCATTCTGCTGATGATTGTCTTCCGCTCAATCGCTGTCCCACTGACAGCAACTCTCGGCTATCTGCTGAGCCTCGGCACAGCATTCGGCGCAGTCGGCCTTGTCTTCGGATGGGGCTACTTCGCTGACTTCATCCACGTGACCAAAGTGGGCGTCGTCATCTCGTTCCTCCCCGTGATCGTCATGGGTGTCCTCTTCGGCTTAGCAATGGACTACGAGGTTTTCCTTGTCTCGCGTATGCGTGAAGAATGGATCCACTCCCGCGACGCCAAGCGAGCTGTTCGACGCGGCTTCATCGGATCATCCACGGTCGTCACAGCAGCGGCCGTCATCATGACCGGCGTCTTCGCGGCGTTCATCCCACACGGGAACGTCTACATCAAGCCCATCGCTGTCGCCCTGACCGCCGGCATCGCAACAGACGCTTTCGTCGTACGCATGACCCTGATCCCCGCACTCATGGCGCTCCTCGGCAAGCGCGCATGGTGGATGCCCGCATGGCTTGACCGCATGCTCCCCGTTGTCGACGTCGAAGGCGAGGGGCTTGCCCGCTCGCTCGAACACGCCGACTGGGTAAAAGTACACGGCGAATCCTCCCTCAGGATGGAAGGAGTTCGCGTCCAAGAAGGAAGCGACGTCGTATTCAGCGGATTCACCCTTGTTTTGAAACCCGGAGAACTCGGCATCGTCAGAAGCGACGACACCCTAGCGCGTCACGCGCTCGCAACCATCATCAGCGCACGTCTTCGTCCAACACGGGGAATCATCGTCGTCGGCGATCGCGTCCTCCCAGACGGGACCGCATTCGTCCAACGTCAAACCCTTTCACTGCATAACCACGATGACGCTGTTCCTACACACACCAGGATCGTGATCGTTGACGATCCGGGAACCAGGCGGTGGAAACGTATCGACGAATTGATCGCCGCAGGTAAGACCGTGGTTGTCACCGGCAAGCGCGGCCTCGTCGTCCCTGAAAATCTCACCCCAGCAGCCGACGTTGAACTGGGTGCGAGCACCACCACCTCAAAGGAGAATGTTCGATGAAACGCCACTGGATGCTTCTGACTCTGATCCTTCTGCTCCCCACTCTGCTGGGACTGACCACCCTACTCGGCGTCAATGCGGGCACGGCAAACGCCAGCCAGATCAGTGCTGCCATCGTGAACAACGACGAAATTGCGACGCTGGATGATGGGACACAGGTGCCCGGTGGCCGACAAATCATTGCGACCCTGACCAAGGATGACGTCAACGGCGAGCAATCACTGAACTGGTCGGTTGTTACCGAAGAGACCGCAGCCTCTGGTCTTCATGACGGCACCTACGATGCTGTCGTCACGATCCCCAAGGACTTCTCACAGTCTCTGGTCGACATTTTGGTGAACAATTCTGGCGATGTTCCACAACTGAACCTCGAAGTTGCGGACGGTTCAAGCGATGCTTTTGGCACCTTGTCGAATGCGCTTGCTCACAGTGCCGCATCGGAATTCGGTACGACGCTCACTGTCAAATACCTGACGCAATCCCTTGAAGCCACGGGGACAATTGCCGATAAGATCGGCCAGGCCGCCGACGGAGCGCGCCAAGTTGCTGACGGACAAGTCAGCGCGACTAACGGAGCGCGTCAGCTGGCTGACGGCACATCGACACTGGCAAGTGGAAGTGGCCAGCTTGCCGACGGGACACGCTCTCTAGCAAATGGGGCTTCTACGCTCAGTTCCGGAGTTGCTCAGCTCACCTCGGGGAGCTCATCCCTGGCAGACGGAGCGCGCACGTTGGACAACGGGTTGAGCGCTCTCAACGACGGCTCAACCACGCTCGCTTCCGGAGCCTCCTCCTTGGCCATGGGCATCGATTCTCTTAAGAGCGGCTCAACTTCCCTGAGCGACGGCGCCTCCTCTTTGGCAGGAGCAGTCGCGAAGTACACAGGCGGAGCCGCCCAACTCTACGCCGGCATGACTCAGTCTCTTGATGGGACCTCGCCATCATTGCAGACGGGCGCACAACAGGTCGCAGCCGGCCTTACCCAGCTGGATCAGCAGTTGGGCACCCTCGACACTACTGCTCTCAACGCTCTGCCCGGTCAGCTGAGTGCAGCAAGCAACGGAGCAAGCACCATCAAGACCAACGCAGACGCGCTACCCGCACTCATTAGCGCCTGCCAGGCAGGAAGCGCTGTAGCATGCACGGGGGCAACCCAATACGCGCAAGGCATTTCTGCCGGTGCCGAACAGCTGGCAACTCAACTCAGCCAAGGAGCAACCGTGGCGCAAAACTCGGTGGACTCCACGGGCACACAGCTCCAGGCATTGAAAGCCGGAGTGAGCACGCTGAGCGCAGGCGCCACCAGGGTCTCCGGCGGTATTGACACCGTCGTGGCAAACATGGGCCAGCTGGCTGGGAAAAACTCTTCCGACCTGAACTCCGCTGCTTCGCAGGTGGCAGCCGGGGCGACGAAGCTCGACCACGGTGTCAGCCAGCTGAGCACGGGAGCCCATCAGGTAGCTAGCGGATCATCAACACTGTCGAGTTCCCTTGCCCAGGCCCATAGCGGATCATCTGCTCTATCTTCCGGAGCTTCAACGCTCGCCGACGGTGCATTAGAGGCGAATAGTGGCGCCTCCCAACTATCCTCCGGAGCCTCCACTCTGGCGTCGAAGACCGGCGAATTGGTCAGCGGAGCCCAAACGCTGAACTCCGGTGCCAACCAGTTGGTTGACGGCCTGAATCAGCTGAGCGACGGTTCCACCACGCTCGCCGACGGACTCCAGTTAGCCACCGATCAGATCCCCACACACTCGAAGGCAGAAGCGGCCTCGTCCGCGAAGGCACTGGCCACTCCGATCGACGTCACCTCCACTTCTGGTAAGCAGGATACGACGACATCGTGGTCTCCCACCGCAGCGGTTCTTGCCCTGTGGCTGGCGACAATGGTGGGGGCACTCGCGTTCGGCGCGCTCAATTCCAAGCGCGTTGATTCGGCGGCCACCCCCGCTGCACTCGCGTTCAATGCCCTTTGGCCGAACCTGATCGTGTCCGGTGTTTCCGCAGCTATCCTTGGTGGCGCACTGCGTATTGCCGGAGCCATGACAACTCGCCCCGTCGCAACATTCGTCATTCTTGTGGTAAGTGCGCTGACGCTCGCAATCGTTCAGCAAGCACTGATCGCAGCGTTTGGTCAGCGCGTGGGACTGGCAATCTCCGTTGTTTTATTCGCCTTCCAAGCAGTGTTGCTCGTCGGCATTTTCGCCGGCCAGCCGACCAGCGGATTCATTGGTGGCTTGCGAGGCGCGATGATCCTTCCTGCGGTTGAAGGAACGCTACGAGCGCTTGTTTTGGGAGTCGGTGCGACGAACCTTGGGCACACCGTAGGTCTGTTGATCGCATGGTCACTTCTTGCTTTCATCGTTTCGATCGGTGCTGTTGCGAAGCGTCGCCAAACCTCCGTGAGCGAACTGCGAGCACGCCTCGCCTAGAGCTCCCTCGGCAACCGTCTACGATTGCCGTATGACTAGTACACCGGGCACCTCGGGCGAATCCCCGTCGACCTCTACCAGCGAGCAGAAGGCCGTCGAGATTCCCCGAGGCGCTTTGGCACCCGGAGACTCGGTTCGCGTCGATACGTGGCTCTGGGCTATCCGCAAGGTCAAGTCGCGGTCGCAAGCAACCTCTGCGGCTCGCGCCGGACACGTGAAAGTCAACGGCGACAGCGCAAAAGCCGCTCAAAAAGTGAAAGTGGGCGACGAGGTCCGCCTACGAGTCGACGGTTTCGACCAGATACTGACGGTAACGAAACTGCTGGTCAAACGCGTTGGTGCCCCTCAAGCGCGCGTCTGCTACGAGGACCTCACTCCCCCTCGTCCCAGATTGTTCATCCCGGTTGCTCAGCGTGAACGTGGAACTGGTCGCCCGTCGAAGAAAGAGCGCCGAGAGTTGGATCGCCTACGCGGGCGTGACTCTCATGAACATGCGCGTCTCGACCATCATCTTTCCGATTTCGATTGGGATTGACGAGGCGTCACTGGGGGGGGATTACGCCGGGACGCTGACTGTCCGGCTCAGTTCGAGCACCGCAGTCAGTAGGCGGCCTAGCTCACCGAAATCAGGGAGCCCGGCTTCTGCTGGCGCGAAGCAACAACGCCCGCAACGACAGTCGCCAAAATCGGAGAACCGAAGAACATCACGATCACCTGAAACCACGGGATCACAGGATGAAGGTTTGCAAGCTCAGGGAATACACCTGAACGAGCGATCGTCATGACCGTCAGCACCCCTGCAATCAAGCCGGACAGTATGGAAATAGGCAAGCAGAGCAATGCGAGTCCCATGCCCTGGTAGGCGGTAACGCGCGAACGGAGAGTCCTAGACGCACCAATCGCTTCCAGCGTCTCGAAGTCGGGACGCATAGCGTTAGCCGAAAGAACGACAATCAAAGCGATCGTTCCGGTGGCGGAAAGCAATGCGATCAGCGTAGCGATGTAGGGCATGATGATGGTCGACAACGGAGGTTGAATGACCGTCACCGATGAACCGGGGGCGCTCGACTCAATTGCTGAAATAAATCCCGACATCGCCCAAACAGACACGGGCTTATCAACAATCAAAAGCTGTCCCAGTGGAAGGACGGGAACCTTCAACACTTCAGCAGCTTTGGGAGACAAGACGATCACGTTCAGCTTCGACCAGGTGATTGCTTGAATCTGGGCTTCGGACACCGTGGTGGGGTCAGGAACCGTGTTCGAGCCTTGCGTAGCTGCCTCAACCGTGTCGCTCATATCTAGAGCACGAAGTGTCGCTTGGCCCGATTCAGAAATGTACGAGCCCTTCGGCATAATCGCGCCACCGGAGTTCAGGGTCGTTACGGCCTTCACCATCTCGTCACCGGAAATCAGGTTGGAGGCGGAGAGGAAAGTGCCATCGTCCACGATGTACGCCAAATCCAATTCCGCGAGCGAGGGAACATGGTCGTTCATTGACTCTGTGGATGACTCGTCAGGGGAGATCGTTTCGATCACGATGGAGGGGCCACAATCAGTGGATTCCCATTTCAGCCCTGACAACGTGGTGGCGCTCGATACCGAGCGACGATCCGTCACAGCTGCAGCGGCAGAATCGTGAATCACTCGCGCCTGAGAAACCATATCCGTGACATCGGCGTCCGACACGAAGACGCTTCCTTTCGGCCCCAGGTGCGCGTGCGCATTCCACGCGGCTTCGTTCGCGCTTGTCAGAGTGATCAGAAGCGCTGTGGCCAGTAGCGCGGTGGTCATCAACGAGGCCATTGCTGGAAGCGTCCGCTGGCCGTTCCTGACCGCGTCACGAACCGCAAGACGCAAACCCAGCGAAGGAGGGCGTCGGCCGCGCCAGTCATATGCAACAAAGTAAGGAGCGGTTCCGATAATTCCACTGATCAGCAGGGCTAGGCCGAAAGCAAGAATCCCCAGAGCCCCCGCCATCGCTGCCCACATCAAAAGCGGGATAGCAAGGACAAGAAGAAGCGGGTAGAACGGGATCTTCCGAACAAGACGCGACGGCGCACGAGTATGCCCAGAGAACAGCGTGGTCGCATCCGTGTCCGCAAGGTCACGAGACGGCGCGTAACAGGCGATCAGACACACCACAATCGGTGAAATGAAGGAGAAGACTAGAGCTTCCCAAGGAATCATCGACAGACTTAAACCTTGAGTCTGGACGAAGGTACCAAGGACGATCCCCACCCCTGCAAGGGACAGGAATGCCGACAGGACACCCAGTACCAGTCCCAGCGACATCATCAGACGAATCAGGTGAAAACGTGTCGCGCCAACGGCAAGCATCGTAATCGCGCTGGGGATACCGTTCGTTTGAGCGACCGCGAATAGCGGTGAGACGAACAGGATCAGCTCGATGAAAACCAGAAGAACACCGATAACAATGATGAATGGAAGCCATGCCTGAGCCGATGAAAATTCCGTGGATTGCGGAGGCGGAGCGTTCTGAGGGGGATGTGCCAGAACAGCACGAGAGATAACAGCGAAGCCTGAATGATTGAGCAGCTGCACGTCGTCCCACGTCACAGGGGATTCACTCAAGATGTAGTAGTGAGCAGAGGTTCCTTGAAGTTCACTCGGCGATCTCGATGCAAAAGTTCCAAGACCTACAACAATGCTTCGTTCCTGATCCGCCACTTGGTCAATCATGACCGTCGCAGTAATTGATGGCTTCATGCTCGTGCTTGATACTGAAACATGAATCGTGTCCCCCACGCCCACGTTCAGTTCTGTAGCAACGTCTAAAGCAAGAACAGCATGCCCATTTTCAAGCCTCGGAGTCTGTTCATCCTTCTCAGCAAAAATATCCAACGACGAAGTCTCTGTGGCTGTCGTAACTAATGCAGAGCGTAAACCGTCTTCAGTTGACACATTGACCGACGGGAAAGATAGCGTTGTGACCATCACAGCATCGCTGGGGAGCCACCGATTCAGTTGAAACTCATCGACAGACGATGAATCCACGGACGCAGAAGTCACATCACCCGCTGGTTCACCCAAATAATCCTGTTCGATCGGATTAAAGCTGACGCGTGTAATTCGCGCTTGAGTCGAATCATTCGGCCCTAAGTTCTGTATCGCCAAATAGCGTGATGATGACATCATCGACCAGAGAGTGATCGACGAAATAACCAGCACGATCGGTAGCGAAACGATCAGTAACGACGTCAGGGTACGCCATCGATCACGGATCGTTGCGCGCCTCGATATCCGCAATACAATCTTCCAAGTATTAGCACGTGCGCGAATTCCGTGGCTCAATCCGGATCCGCCTTCGCTCATAGAAGATCCTCAATCCGATCTGACGAAGAGGTATCAGTCATCTTCCCATCACGAAGGAAAACTGTACGGTCAGCCCACGCGGCAAAACGGGCCTCGTGAGTCGCCAGGATTCCTGCAGCGCCCGCATCAATCTGTTGACGCAAAGCAAGCATAATCTGTTCACCCGAGTGAGAATCGAGGGAACCGGTGGGCTCGTCAGCCATGATAATCGAGCGACGACCAACCAGAGCGCGGGCAATTGCAACCTGTTGTTGCTCACGACCATTCAGGCCATCCGGGAACTTTTCAGCAAGGTCAAGAGCTCCCACTTCCTCGAGGGCAAAAAGTGCAGCATCGCGTGCTTTCGAGGAAGAAAAACCATCCAGTTCAAGTGGCATTTCAACGTTTTCCACCGCAGTCAGGGTGGGAAGTAGATTTGAATCGCGGAACACGTATCCGATCGACTTACGGCGAACCATCGCACATTCCACAGACGACATATCTGCAAAGGACTCGCCGTGAATGTAAACCTTGCCCGACGTTGGGCGCTCTAGTCCTCCAGCGATGGCAAGCAGTGTGGATTTACCAGAGCCCGAAGGTCCCATGATGGCAAGAAGCTCGCCAGGCTCAACCTGTAGGTTGATCCCAGCGAGCACCTGAACCTTCGTATTGCCGGTACCGTATTCGTGAAAGATATCGACAAGAGCAACCGGATGGGAGTTCAAACTCATCGCACGCCGGTAGCAACGTTCTTCGAAGACTTCTGACGTTCCTGACGTTTGAAGCGAGCGAATGCTGCGCGACGAGCGACCTCGGAAACGGCACCGGACTCAATGTGATCCAGCCAGTTCAGTTCCGCTTCGAGGTCGAAGATATGACGCTCAAGAATCAGCTTCCATGCGAGTTCTTCATCCGAGGCAAGCGACTTCAGACGCGTAACATCACGCAGTGCCCTCAGCGAGGAACGACGCTGGGTCTGAATGAGTGCCGTGACATCAACACTGGGGTCAGTTGCTGCGACGGCAAGCTTCATGACGAGCTCATCGCGTTCCGGGCTCTGACGCGAAACCGGGGTCTTCCACCAGTCGTTGAGGATCTCGCGACCCTTTTCGGTGACCTCGAAGACTTCAGAGTCCCGCCCAGCGTTTGTTTCCTGGCGCGAAGAGACAGAACCATCGCGTTCAAGGCGTTGCATCGTCTGATAAGCCTGACCGATATTCAACGGCCAAGCTTCGCAAGTCTGATCCTCAAACATCTGCTTGAGGCGGTACACACCAGCAGGCCGCTGAGAGACGAGCGCGAGGAGCGCTTTGCGTACTGACATTGACGACTCCAGACTTTCCGACTACCTACGTCTATCCACTCTTACAAAGGACTCAGTTTATAACTGAGGAGTCTAGTTTAATCAACACTTCATTGCTTTTACGAAATGCAATTATTCATAGGTTCATGGTTCAACAGAAGCGAGGATCACACTCCAAGTCCCATACCTCTGTCGCAAAGTGGCAACAGAAGCAACATCGTCCCTGCCCGTCGCACGTTGCCGCTTCGACCATTTCCTGTACCCCTGAAGTGTCGGTTCGATCTGATTACGCTCACATTCGGCAATGAATTCGCGCAGAACAACGGCCATTGATTCGGAAGTAAACCTGCCAGATCCGCGGGCCCGGCCTCGCGAATTCGCGCGGAACCCAAGACGAGCGGTAGCCCGACTCCACGATCCTCCCCCAAGGCGAGCTGAAATTGTCTGCGACGACGGCGGCCAGAGCAACGCGCCTTTCGTGGACGCTAAATTCCAGCGCTTCAGCAGCGCATCGCGTTCACGATTGCACTGCGACACGGACAGTGGACGCAGTTCATGGCGCTCCATCGCCCATTTGGCAGCCTCGATCAGCAAGACCGCTTCATCCACTTGCTCATCGCTGAGCGGGACCTTGCGCGCGACGGGAGCCAAAAGATCACGAAGAGCCGAATCTTTCCCCGGGATCTCATCACCGAGGCTGGACCGCGAGTTCAATGCCAGCAGAAGCCAAAGACCAGCTTCAATCTGCTCTTCAGTAAATGCGGCGGTACGTTTGTGTACTTTCGGGGTTTCTTCAGCCATACCCCTCACTTTAAACAGGACGCACGCCACTGTGAACTGCCACCCACTGCCCCATTGAGATAGAGCGTCTACGACACGTAGAATACAGGCTTTTCGGGCACCTGAAATTCTATTGGAAGTAGTGACGCATACTCTTCACACTCGCGTGGCGACATCTACGTGGCAGAACGTGGGAAGATGAAAGTACCCGACGAAGCGAGGAACCATGCCCACCCCAACCATCCCAACGCTCACACTGCCAACCGGAGCGTCTATTCCGCAGTTCGGTTTTGGCACGTACAAAGTGACTGAGGGCGTCTATGAAGCGGTGTCAAACGCGCTGGAGCTGGGGTATCGGCACATTGATACGGCTCAGATGTACGGCAATGAGCCAGAGGTTGGGCGTGCGATCGCAGATTCTAAGATCCCGCGCGAGGAACTGTTCATCACGTCGAAGTTGAACAACACGAACCATGAGCCTGACGTTGCGCGCGCAACTTTCGCTCAGACTTTGGAAGATCTGCGTACTGACTACGTGGATTTGTTCCTCATCCACTGGCCTTTACCCACGCTGTACGACGGAAATGTTGCCCTGCCGTGGAGTGCGCTGGAAGAGTTCTACGCTGATGGTCGTGCGCGCGCGATCGGCCTGTCGAACTACGAAATCGCGCATATCCAGGCGGTTCTCGACGTGGCGACGGTGGCTCCGCATGTTCTGCAGGTGGAGGCTCACCCCTTCCTCCCCAACAACGAGTTGCGCCAGTTCGCGCGCGATCACTCCATGGTGGTGGAAGCCTGGTCTCCGTTGGCACGAGGCCGCGCCCCCTTTGACGAAACCTTGGCCATGATTGGTGCGCGGATTGGGGTCAGCGCCGCTCAGGTAGCTCTGCGGTGGGCGTTGCAACGCGGAGACGTGATCTTCCCGAAGTCGGTGACACCATCGCGTCAGGCGCAGAACCTCGATGTCTTTTCCTTCACGTTGTCGGACGAGGACATGAGAGCCATCGACGCCCTAGACGAGGGCGAGGCAGGGCGCACCGGTTCGAACCCGAATACGATGAATAGGCTCTGACTAGCACTTTTACCGGCTCTTCTTCTTCAGCCCCCACCGCGCTTGTTCACCGTCAGCACGGGCGATCGCGTGCACATAGAAGAGGGAAGCGAGCGCGAAACGGCCCATGAAACGCTCAAGGATGTCCAGCATAAGATGACGCCTTTTACTCACACGTGCTGAGCGATAGCATCTACGTCATGACTGAAACCCATGCTCTCGACCAAATTCTTGCCACGCTGGATCCGACAAACGCCGGCGAATACGTTTTCGCCATCGTTGACGAGGTCCCAGCAGGCACCCACCCCTTCGCCGTCATTCGTGATGAGGACAAGCTGACCGCTGTTCTTCCCGTTGACGAAGCCGAAGCGGCCGGTCTTCCGACCGAAAAGCGCTACGCTCACATCTTCCTCGGCCTGCAGGCTGACCTTGATTCGATCGGTATTACCGCGACAATCGCACAGATCCTGTCGGCTCGTTCGATTGCAGCGAACCCGATCGCCTGCGCTCGTCACGACCACTTCTTCGTCCAGGCAGATCGTGCGCAGGAAGCTGCCGCTCTGATCGCTGATCTGGGTAAGAACGCTCGCGGATGGCTACCGAACGCCTGACGTTCACGTAGCATGTGCGCCATTTAATGTCGGCGAGAACCTTTCGAGGTTCTCGCCGATTGCGTTTTGCCAGCCGAGCCCAAACAACCGCGCTTGTTCACCACCTGACCCGTCCGTCCACTGGCCCGACACCAGTACTTGCGCTGGTCAGACCCCATTGCGTGTGTTGGGCATGATCGCACCCCTGCCCGTATCGAATGCAAAGAATCGTTCACCGACTCTGGGAGAACGTGCATTTGGCAGGTAGAATTAACCCCATGGCAAAGGAGCTTTCTCGAACCGACCGTGCCATCGTGCGTTTAGCCGATGGCACGGTAAAGCAGCAGAACCTTCTCACAGGAACCGAGGTGTGGACCGTTCCTGGACGCGGTCACCGCCCGTTATCGGTTCCCCCAGCTCACCCAATGCCCATCGATCACGATCAGGATGGATGCCACTGCGCCTTCTGCGATCAGCGTTATCTTGAAACTCCGCCGGAAAAGTCCCGTTTGGTACGTGACCAGGCCGGAAACTGGAGTGAACTGACCGGACTTCCCGCTGACCAGCTTTCCACGACGACAGCGGAGTTCCGTCGCATCCCGAACCTGTTCGAAATCGTGTCCTACAACTACTGGCATCTGAACCACGGCCACGTTCCCAGCGAAGCTGAACACCGTCGCATGGCGGAATACTTGGCATCCTCCGAAGGCTACGACCATGTGATGCGCGTGGTGCACGCTCGCCTGTCGGCCTCAGGTGTCAGCGATGGCGAAATCGACGCAATGTCGGATTCTGACAAGCTACAACAGGCGAATGGCTTCTTCTCCGGTGGCCACGACCTGATCGTTGCCCGACGCCACTACATCGATGGCGCGAAGGACACAACGCAGCTTGCTGGTTCAGGCACAATGACTCCCGAAGAGCACTTCCAGTACACGGCGTTCACAACGCGCACGATGGCGGACCTGTACACCCTTGACCCGAATGTTCGCTACGTCGCTGCGTTCCAGAATTGGTTGAAGCCCGCGGGAGCCTCGTTCGACCACCTGCACAAGCAGTTGGTGGCGATCGACGACTTCTCGGTGCAGACGGAAGCCGAACTGAACCGCCTGCGCTCCCAGCCAGATATTTACGACGATATTCTGACCGTCGCCGCCACGCGCAAACTGCTGATTGCGCAGAACGACCATGCGATCGCGATGGCGGGCTTCGGACATCGTTTCCCAGGCGTCGCTATTTGGCCCCTGCATTCCCCGCGCAATCCGTGGGAAGCTTCCGAAGAGCAACTTCGCGCCGTTTCCGACCTGTTGCACGCGGTCCACGCTGCGACCGGCGCCGATGTTCCCTGCAACGAAGAGTGGTACCATCGTCCGCCCACGGTTCGCACGCTGATGCGGTGGAGGATCCTGCTCAAGTGGCGCATTTCGACGCTGGCAGGTTTCGAGGGCGGCACACGCATTTACCTCAACACACTTGACCCGTGGCACGTGGTCGACCGCTTGGTCCCACGCCTGGAGGAAATGCGTGCAGCAGGCACGATCGCTCCGATGAAGATCGGCGCGGAATGTCGCGTGGACCCGCAGATGCTGGCTGACTGACGTTCAGCCCGCGAGCGCGCTACTCCACTGGTCGAGCGCCCACGTCGCGGCATTGGAGGACGGCTCGTTGACGGTGATGGCATCGTCTTGAGGGGTCATAAACCAGCTGGCCGGAGTGTTTTCGCCGGCGCTTTCTTCCAGCGGGTAGACGACTCCGTCCTGCGCTAGCGCGTGTTGCCCGTCCCAGCTCAAGAGCCACGCGGCTAGGGAGCGGACACCGTCAAGCTGGGTGGTCTGCGCGGTGGGCGCAATGTACAGGTATCGGGTGACACAGCTGCTTCCCATTGCGACGCCCTGGGATTCGATGCCGGTGTTCGACGTTGTGCGAGCAAGTTCGCGCATGGAGCCGACCATGTAGGGCAGTCGTTTCGCGGGTGCGACGACCGTTTGGGCTCCACTGAGTTCTGTGGCGTCTTTTTGTGCTTCAACTCCGCCCGTGAGCGAGGTTCCTGTCCATGTGGCTAAGGCGGCCTCGTCGTTTTCGATCATCACCGAAGCGGCTTTGAGCGCGCCCACCCACTGGCCGAATCCTTCGCCGTAGGAGGTGGCGACGCCGTCGATGAACGCTCGCCCGATGTCGGATGACACGGGGTCGGGGACAATCAGCGAGGCCGCATCACCGGGATTGCGTAGCGTTTCGAGTCCACTTGGGAGGGCATATCCGTTGACGCTCATCCAGGCTTTGTCGATGAGGACGCACACGTCGTTGCGCCCGTACGCCAACGCCGAGGCGGTTGCGGCTACTTCGGTGCCCGGGGTTGGCGTCAGAGAGAAGAGTGCGTCCGTCGCCAGTTGTGCTGAAGAATTCACGAGGCTCGGCCTGTCGATTCCGAGCACTGCATCGATGTGCTGGCCATCGAGAGCGAAGGCGGAATCAATCACCTGTTGCGCGACGTCGTAGCCGGTTGCTTGGTGGAACGCCTCAATAACTGAGTCGGGAAGTTTTTCTGCCTGAGTGACACCGATGGTGATAGTGCCTGTTCCTTTGGACGGTTCGGGGGCGCCAAGGGTGGAGGCGTTCTCGGACTGCTGGCCGGATGTGGAGTCGGACGAGTGTGGAGATGAGCCGATCGGTCGCGAGAACGGGTCGGTTCCTGAGCCGATGGACGAAGAGCATGCGCTCAGCGCCATGCACATCACGACAATTGCGACGGATGTGGGCATTACGCGACGCAGGTTCACTTTAAGCTCCTCGGATCTGGATCCCAACACCCCAAGTCTACGGCTCGCGTGTGGAATCGTGGCACTCGGGTGCACTCTTCACGTGTCGTGGGGCATGATTGAAGCAGGAATTTACCGCACGTGGTGTGTTGTCGACAGAATTGGAGTGTCCCATGGAGGATTTCGGCTGGAAGATTGCAAGCGCTGGAGCGATGGCTCTTTCTGCTCTTGCCGCAGGAAAGGTCACTGAGCTCGGCTGGAAGCTGGTGACGGGACACGATATTCCGCGTGAAGACGATGACGAGGCCGCGATGGTGTCGCTGGTTCTCTTCGCCGCTACGTCGGCGGCGATCGTAGCGGTTGCTCAGCGTTATGCTCTGCGAGGCGCCAAGAAGTGGTACGGTCCGCGCGCTCTGCAGATTGAGGACTGACAGCTCTTTTTCAGACGCTGAATCTGAGCGCTTCGGCGTGATCACTCGGGCGTGGCTCTGGACTTGATGTCCCCTTTGACTCAGCCGTGATTGCTACAGCGCGGAGTCGCGATCAGCTTTCAACCCCGGAATAACGGGGAAGAACGTGGTCAGGTCAGTGCGCTCACCGGTCGCCTGAACGCGCCCATCCCCTGTTGCTTCGTCCCAGGTAATGATGCCTGTGGCCAGTTGTAACCACACCTGCATAGTCGTTTCGACGACTGCGGGTGGCGTCCCACGACGATGCGTTGTACCCGTAATAATCTGAACCGCGCCCGCAGGTGGGACACGCACCTCGACCGAACGGCCGGGGTGTAAAACTGCGAGTTCCTCAAGAGTGAAACGCACCGCTGTTAAAAGAATGGCACGTTTCGTTTCATCCCGCTCACGCATCCACGTGCGCAGAGCATTCATGCCCTGATCGGTTGGAATCTTCCGGTTAGCCATAGTGCAATCGTAGTCGCCCGGCATTTTCGGGGCTGAATGCGGGTAGACCCCTATATCTTTATTCGCTACTCTCAGACAGGCTAGACACGTAAAGTCGCTCATAGAGTGCCCATCGATGATGCGGGGCTAAAGCTTCGCTCCTCATTTATTAAGGAGATGCATGAACCAGGCAGGCTCTGTTGAGCGCCCAAGCGACGCTGAAAAGCCAGCAGGCACTATGCCTCCATGCGCCTCGTACACTCCTTCAGCTGTCGATAGACTCTTCATCCCCGCAAGTGTCGCCGATATTCCCGAGGCCTCGCGCTACTGCTGGGATGCCGACGTTCTGCTGGAACTGTCAGGCGCTGATCGTATTGGTGAAATCAGCGCACGTCGTACGCAGTTCTTCGATGACCTTGGCGATTTAGCCGATGAGGTAACAGACTCGTTCTTTTCCCTTGACTCCTGGGGACATGCGTTCGGTCACCGACTGCGTGAAGCTGTCGAACGGCGTCAGACGTTGTGGCTGGGAATCTTGCCCGCGCACCTGTTAGAGAAGCTCCGTACTTTTGCTGGCGACCCCGCGCTTGTTCGAGTTGCGGGCGTTCCGTTGGACGACGGATCTTTGCCGGTTGCTATCAACCCGATTGCTCTGATCAATCAGTGGAAGACGTCTGAGGTCACTCGCCGGTATCTGCAGCGTGTTCTTACGGGCGCGGATTCTCTCCGCGCGACGAGAACCGCCATCCATGCCTTGCGGGAGGCTGGCGTGGCTTTCCGTGACCGCTCATTCGCTATTCGAATGATGGTCAATCCGACGTTCTTGGCGTACCTGGTTGTGTTCGTCTACTCGTCACTGCGGGCACTACCGGTTGCTTTTGTTCCGGGGTTCCACGGGAAAGTCTGGGTTCTCTGGTCGATCGACATGATCACCGCTATTCCCTACACATGGGGCGTTCTGGCGATGGTTGCTGGTCGCACGTTCTTTAAACGCGTCATGGGGTTGATTGTCACTATCGTGACCTTCGTGTCCCCCTACGTGTATTTCTGGATGCACGGGCGTCACTATCCACCAATGGTGATCGTGTTCGTCGCCGCGATGATTATTGGCGCCATCGCGTTAGAAGGATTCCGCTGGTGGCGCGACCGCGTCGTGAAACGCACGCTTGTGAATTCGGTGAGTTAAAGCGTCACTCGGCTGATCTCACTGCCCTGAAGTCACTTCGCAGAAACGGCGGGCCCCTGATAGGTGCGCACGAACCCGGTGAAGAGGAACCACGCGGATGAAATCCAGAAGATGATGTTCGCCCACATCGGGATAGTGGGGAAGACTGCGACCATGAAACAGGTGACGGCAATCCAGATGACTGTGACGATGATGTTCGAGGTGCGGTTCTTCTCTACTCGCATCGGATGCGTGAAATAGAGGGGAACCAAGGTCAATACCGCCAGCATCAGCGTTGTCACGACGTTCATCCACGCCGGCGACTGGGTAATGTACATCGTCACGGCAACGATGTTCCAGGCTGCGGGGAAGCCGACGAAGTAGTTGTCGCTCGACTTTTCCCCATCGTTGGCGTAGCAGAACACCGAGGACACGGTTGCGACGATCGCCATCAGCATCGCAACCCACTTCGGACCAAACGGCAGGTAAAGGTACATGAATACTGCCGGCAGGAACGTCCACGTGATGTAGTCGATGATGTTATCCAGAACCGACCCGTCGAACCACGGGATCACTTGGCGTACGCAGGCTTTACGTGCACACGTGCCATCCACGCCGTCGACGATCATGGAGATGCCCAGCCATAGCCACATCAGTTTGATCTGACCTTCAACAAGCGCGACGGCCGCGAGGCAGGCAAAGACAAGGCCCGACATGGTCAGACCATGAACTGCCCAAGCTGCGATAACTCGTTTAATACCAGCGGGTCCACATTCGCCTGTTGTGGGAGTTGGGGCAGGTAATGAAGAATCATTGTGATCGGAATTCTCCGTCGTATTCGTCATACCAGTGGTCACGTCATGCTCCAGTCAGTCGTTTTTGGGATGAACTGGAACCAGTTTCACCCTTCACGTCGACAAAGTGTAGCGATCACGCCGGTGTTCAGGGAAGAATCAGGGCTACCCCCAAAACGAATCATAAGCAAGGCGAGACTCTCGTCTCTTTTCTCATTCATTCCT
Source organism: Actinotignum sp. usb-actsch-rep-73 (assembly GCF_059082735.1). Lineage (NCBI taxonomy): Bacteria > Bacillati > Actinomycetota > Actinomycetes > Actinomycetales > Actinomycetaceae > Actinotignum > Actinotignum sp. usb-actsch-rep-73. Next base: position 56,280 of record NZ_JBHNPV010000076.1, read on the forward strand.
CGCGATGCTCACTGTCGGTGTTAGTCCGGGCACCATCGCATTAACGGTATACCAATACAACACAGAC
>NZ_JBHNPV010000077.1:0-5745 GCF_059082735.1 Actinotignum sp. usb-actsch-rep-73
TCGTGTCCGGGCCCCGCCCTCGCGGATCGGGAGACCCGAGGGCCCCGGGGAGACGCCCCGGCGGATTTCCGCAACCGGGTTCGATGTGCACATTTGTGGGCGGCGCGCACTCGACAACGCATGAGCGGGAGGGGACCCCTCGCACCTGTGCGCATTCCCAGCGCGACCCCGTGCGCGGTGGCTAGGATGAACCTATCGCGAAGGAGCGGAGCCACCCGGGCGCCGCCTAGGATCGATGAGGAGGCCACCGTGGGTCTAAGAATCGTTCTCGCCGCCGATTCCGCTGGCGTCGAGTACAAGGATGTCCTGAAGAAAGATCTCGAAGCAGATCCGCGCGTCGACGAGGTCATTGACGCCGGCCTCAAGCCCGGAGAGGACGTCGACTACCCGCACGTCGCCGTCGCCGCCGCCCGCATGATCGCGGACGGGAAGGCCGATCGCGGTCTCTTCGTCTGCGGTACCGGCATGGGTGTCGCGATGGCCGCGAACAAGGTCCCCGGGATCCGCGCCTCGGTCGCGCACGACTCCTTCTCCGTTGAGCGCCTCATCCTCTCAAACAACGCGCAGGTCCTCACCTTCGGCGCCCGCGTCATCGGGCTCCAGCTGGCTCGGCGCCTCGCGAAGGAGTGGCTCGGCTACACCTTCGACGAGACCTCCGCCTCCGCCCCCAAGGTCGCTGCCCTCGAGGCCTACGACCGTGACCCCGACTTTCAGTTCGTCGGCTGCTGAAGCCCCCAGAACCTGGGACCGCTCGTTTGCGAGCACGAGCAGTCCCGGCGCCCTCCCCAGGGCGTCGCTCGCGACCACCCCATCTGACAGCAGGGCGAGGGCCTCGAGGACGAGGCCGACCCCCGAATCTTCAAGGATGAAGACATGACACCTGACGCAGCACTCGCCATCGGTTCGAACATGAACCTCTTCTGGCTCCTCATGGCCGCCGCCGGCGGCGTGTTCGGCACGATGATCGGCGCGAACTACGCCTTCTCGTTCACCGGCGTGACGATTCTCCTCGGCTTCGGCGTCGCCGCGGCCACCGGCTCCACCACAGTTCTCGATTACGTCTCCTTCGGCCCCGCCTTCGGCCCGCACATCGCCTTCGCGGGCGGCGTCGCCGCCGCGGCCTACGCCGCGAAGAAGGGCTACCTCAAGTCCGGCGGAAAGGACATCAACAGCCCGCTCGCCGGCCTCGGCAAGCCCGACGTGCTCCTCATCGGCGCTCTCTTCGGTGTCGGCGGCTACCTCTTCCAGAAGCTCGTCGCTCTCGTCCCGTGGTTCGGCACGCACACCGACTCGGTCGCCTTTACCGTGGTCTGCTCCGGCATCCTCGTCCGCGTAGTCTTCGGCAAGACCGGCGTCTTCCATTCGATCACGAAGCCCGAGGGCACGACCCGCTGGCTCGACTGGCAGGAGACCCCCGGCCAGCTCCTCACCGTCTCCGCCTTCGCGGGTCTCTTCGCCTCCGGCATCGCGACGATGCTCGTCGGCTACATCGCCCCGAACAGCGCGAACGGCGGCGTCATCATCGCGAACGCCCAGGCGATCCCCTTCGGGATCTCCGCGCTCTGCATCTTCTTCGTCGCCGGTGGCCTGAAGTTCCCGGTCACGCATCACATGACGATCTCGGCCGGCCTCGCCGCCGTCCTCTTCTTCAACGCGACCGGCTCCGGAATGCTCGCCGTCCTTGTCGGCACCTGCTTCGGCGTTCTCGCGGGCTTCGCCGGCGAGTACTTCGCCCGCTGGACCTACGCCCACGGCGACACGCACATCGATCCGCCCGCCGGCGTCATCTGGCTGATGAACACCCTCGCGGTCTCCGCCGCCGCCCTCGTCGCCTGAACGGCGACCCGAACCGACCGAAAGGAACGCCGTGTCCGCCACAGCCCTCACCGCCTGGCCCGAGCGCCTCTACGACGCGTACGTCTTCGACATGGACGGGACCATCTACCTCGGCGACCACCTCCTCCCCGGGGCGAAGCGCCTCATCGAGGAGCTGCGGCGGCGCGGCATCCCGGTCCGCTTCCTCTCGAACAACCCGACGAAGGATCCCGAGCAGTACGTCGAGAAGCTCGAACGGCTCGGACTGCCGACCCCGGTCGAGGAGATCGCCAACACGGTCGTCACGACGACCCGCTGGCTCCTCGAGAACAAGCCCGGCGCCGTCGTCTTCCCGATCGCCGAGGAGCCCCTCATCCGCGCCTTCCACGAGGCCGGCATCGAGATGAGCGACGATCCGGAGAAGATCGACGTCGTCGTCGCCTCCTACGACCGGACCTTCGACTACCGCAAGCTCCAGATTGCCTTCGACGCGATCTGGTTCCACAAGCGCGCGACCCTCATCGCGACCAACCCCGACCGCTTCTGCCCGTTCCCGGGTGGACGCGGAGAACCCGACTGTGCGTCGATCATTGCCGCCATCGAGGCGTGCACGAACACGAAGTGCGAGATGGTCGTCGGCAAGCCCGATCCCGTCATGGCCGAGGCCGCCCTCGGCAATACGGACGTCGACCCGACCCGATGCGTGATGGTCGGCGACCGCATCATGACCGACATCAAGATGGCCGTGAACACCGGCATGTTCTCGGCCATGCCCCTCACGGGGGAATCCACCCTCGAGGAGGCCCTCGCCCTCCCCGAGGCCGAGCGCCCCACCCACGTCCTCGACCGCGTCGACCGCCTCATCCCGAGGGCACTCTGGGACGAGATCGGCTGGACCGAGGAAAACGACCCCATCGTCTGAGCGCCCCGAGCGCCCCACTCCAACAGCACCCGAGCCGCAGTGCCGCGGCAGACAAGAAAGAGACCAAGAAATGGTTGCACCCGGATACGAAGGCCCGTTCGTCATGGGATTCGACTACGGTACGGAGTCGTGCCGAGCCGCGATCTTCAACCTCGCCGGACACCCGATCGCCTTCGCGGCGACCCCCTACAAGACCCACCACCCCCGCCCCGGCCAGGCCGAGCAGAGCCCCGCCGACTGGTGGAACGCCCTCGTCGCCTCGACCCGCAAGGTCCTCGACGAGACCGGCATCCCCGCTCGCCACATCGCCGGCATCTCCTACGACGCGACGACGATGACCGTCGTCGCCATGGATCGGAACGGCCGTGAGCTGCGCAACGCGATCATGTGGATGGACGTCCGCGCGACCGAGCAGTCCGCCCGCGCCGAAACGATCGATCACTGGGCGCGCCTCTACAACGGCGGCGGCACGATGCCCGCGACCGCCGAGTGGTACCCCTTCAAGGCCGCGTGGCTCAAGGAGAACGAGCCTGAGACCTACAAGAACGCCTACCGCCTCGTCGACGCGCCCGAGTGGCTCACCTACAAGCTCACCGGCGAGTGGACGCTCAACATCAACTCCGCGGCCCTGCGCATGTACTACAACCGCGATAAGGGCGGCTGGCCGGTCGAGTTCTACGAGCACATCGGCTGCGGCGACGTCTTCGAGAAGATCCCCGAGAAGATCTACGATCTCGGCCACCCGATCGGTGGCCTCTCGATCTCCGCCGCCCAGGAGCTCGGCCTCCTCCCCGGCACTCCGGTCGCCCAGGGCTGCGCCGACGCGTGGGCCGGCCAGATCGGCCTCGGTGTCGTCTCGCCCGGCAAGACCGCCGTCATCACCGGCTCCTCGCACGTCATCACGGGCCAGTCCGGCAACCCGCTCCACGGCGAGGGCTTCTTCGGCGGATACACCGACGGCGTCATCCCCGGCCAGTACACGTGCGAGGGAGGTCTCGTCTCCTCCGGATCCGTGCTCAAGTGGTTCAAGGACAACTTCTGCCGCGACCTCACGGGCGCGGCCGAGCGCCTCGGCATGAACCCCTACAAGATCCTCGACGAGCGAGTCGCCGACATCCCGGTCGGCTCCAATGGGCTCATCATCAACGAGTACTTCCAGGGCAACCGCACCCCTTACACCGACTCCAAGGCCCGCGGCATCATGTGGGGCCTCACCCTCGGCACGACGCCCGAGCAGGTCTACCACGCGATCGAGGAGGCCGTCTGCTACGGCACCGCGCACGTCCTCAAGGCCTTCAAGGACGCGGGCTTCGAGTCGACCGAGCTCGTCGCCTGCGGCGGTGCCACGAAGTCGCGCGACTGGATGCAGATGCACTCCGACGTCACGGGCCTGCCCATCACGCTCACCGAGGTCGGGGACGCCGTAGTCCTCGGTTCGTGCATGCTCGCCGCCGTCGGCTCGGGCCAGTACCAGTCGATCGAGGACGCGGCCCGCAACATGGTCCGCGAGACTGCGCGCATCGAGCCCCGCCCCGACGTTCACGAGGAGTACCAGTTCTACCTCGAGAAGTACATGGAGACCTACCCGCAGATGCAGGACCTCTCGCATCAGATGATCGATCACCTCGCGTGACCGGCAAGGAGTGAAGAAGAAGTGTCGCAAGAACTCATCGAACAGGCGCTGAAGACGGCCACCGAGACGAAGGACATCGTCTTCGGCACGGACGTCCTTGACAAGACGGGCGAGCTCTTCGCCCGCATGTTCCCCGGAGCGAGGGTCCTCGTCGTCGCCGACGGCAACACCTTCGCCGCAGCCGGCGAGCCGGTCGTCGCCTCCCTGAAGGCCGCGGGGATCGAATTCGCGGAGGAACCCTACGTCTTCCCCGGCACCCCGACCCTCTACGCGGGCTACGAGAACGTCGAGAAGCTCCGCGAGCACATCCGTCCCCTCGAGAACACGGTTGTCTGCTCGATCGCCTCGGGCACGCTCAACGACATCGCGAAGCTCGCCTCGGGCGAGCTCGGCCGCGAGTACATGAACGTCTGCACCGCGCCCTCGGTCGACGGTTACGCCGCCTTCGGCGCGTCGATCTCGAAAGACGGCTTCAAGATCACCCGTTCCTGCCCCGCGCCGACCGCTCTCGTCGCCGATCTGCGCGTCATCGCCGCGGCTCCCCATCGCCTCATCGCCACCGGCTACGGCGATCTCATCGAGAAGATCCCCGCGGGCGCCGACTGGATCCTCGCCGATGAGCTCGGCATCGAACCGATCGACGACTACGTGTGGTCCCTCGTCCAGGGCCCGCTCCGCGGTGCCCTCGCCGATCCCGAGCGCATCGGCGCGGGTGACGCCGAGGCCATCACCGGACTCGCGGAGGGCAACATCATGTCCGGCCTCGCGATGCAGGCCGCCCAGTCGTCGCGCCCGGCTTCGGGCGCCGGCCACCAGTTCTCCCACGTGTGGGAGATGGAGGGCCACGGCCTCGACTGGGAGCCGCCGCTCTCGCACGGCATGAAGGTCGGCGTCGGCACCGTCGCCTCCTGCGCGATCTGGGAGGAGGCCCTCAAGATCGACATGGACGCCCTCGACGTTGACGCGATCGTCGCGGCCGCGAAGACCGACAAGGAGATCGAGGCGAAGGTCCGCGGCCTCCTCATCCCGCGTATCGCCGACGAGGCCGTCAAGCACTCCATCGAGAAGAACCTCCAGGGCAACGAACTGCGCGCCCGCATCGCCGCCATCCGCGAGGCCTGGCCCCGCATCGTCGCGCGAGTGAAGGACCAGCTCATCACCGCGGATGAGGTCGTCGACCGACTGAAGAAGGTCGGCGCCCCGTACCACCCGGAGATGATCGGCATCGACATGGCGCGCTTCCGCGAGACGCACATCAAGGCCCAGACCATCCGCAATCGCTACACCGTGCTCGACCTGCTCACCGACCTCGGGATGCTCGACGAGGTCGTCGAGCGCCTCTTCTCCGAGGACGGCTACTGGGGCCGTCACGCCC